>CAJUII010000133.1 GCA_910586405.1 uncultured Lachnospiraceae bacterium | reverse complement strand
GCAGCCGCGAAGCGGCATATTTCCTTATGCGGCTGTGTGCATAACTTTATACTGCATTCTTTTACCATCTATTTTTCAGTTTATTCTGCAAGCGATACAGTGTGTTCAGCGCGTCCAGCGGTGTCAGATTCGAGATGTTAATCTCTTGCAGTTCATTCAATATGTCCTCATCTTTGACAGTATCAAACAAGGACATCTGTCCTAAGTCCACATCATCATAGTGCTTTGGCTTTTTCTTTTCGCTCTTTGTGTCAACCGCAATGCATTGTACCTTCTCGGTGATATCGTTGTCGCATAACTGTTCTGCAATCTCCTTGGCGCGGTCAATCACCAAATCTGGCACGCCTGCGAGTTTTGCAACCTGTATTCCGTAACTTCTGTCGGCGCCGCCCTTGATGATTTTGCGCAGAAAGATGATATCATCGCCCTTTTCTTTGACCGCAATGCAGTAATTGTTGACATTGCTCATCTTTCCCTCCAGCTCTGTGAGTTCGTGATAATGTGTCGCAAACAAGGTCTTGGCGCCGAGTATCTTTTTGTTACTGATATGCTCGATCACCGCCCACGCGATGCTCAGTCCGTCAAAGGTGGATGTTCCTCGCCCGATCTCATCAAGTACCAGCAGGCTTTTGGGCGTCGCGTTGCGCAGGATATTGGCGACCTCATTCATCTCGACCATAAAAGTGCTCTGGCCGCTTGCAAGGTCGTCCGATGCGCCTACCCTTGTGAAAATCCTGTCAACAATGCCGATATTTGCGCTCTTGGCAGGCACAAAGCTGCCGAGCTGCGCCATCAGTACGATCAGAGCAGACTGGCGCATATACGTTGATTTTCCTGCCATATTAGGACCTGTGATCACTGCGATACAGTGATTATTGTTGTCCAGAAAGGTATCATTGGAGACGAACATGTCATGGTCAATCATCTTCTCCACGACAGGATGTCTCCCCTCCTTGATGTCGATGATTCCTTTGTCGTTCAGTGTTGGCCTGATATAATGGTTTTGTTCTGCGACAACGGAGAGCGATGCGTACACGTCCAGCCGCGCCACCGCCTTTGCCGTTCTCTGTATGCGCTCCAGCTGCGCTGCGATTTCATCACGAATCTTGCAGAACATGTCATATTCCAGCACATTGAGCTTATCCTCGGCGTTTAAGATGGTGTCCTCTAACTCCTTTAACTTTGCGGTAGTGTACCGCTCTGCGTTGACCAACGTCTGTTTGCGCACATAGTCGTCGGGCACTTGGTTCTTGTAAGAATTGCTCACTTCAAAATAATAACCAAAAACCTTGTTGTATTTGATTCTAAGATTTCTGATGCCTGTCCGCTCTCTGTCCTGTTCTTCAAGCTGTGCAAGCCAGTTTTTTCCGTCGGTCTTTGCCTTGCGCAAGTGATCAATATCTTCGTCAAAGCCTTCTTTTATGATGCCTCCTTCACGAATCAGTATGGGCGGCTCATCACAAATGGCATTTTTGATTCGCTCATAGACGTCCTCGAGACCATCAATCTGCTCGTCAATCTCTTTTAACAGCTTCGCGTCAAAATCCTTGAGAACCGTCTTGATATGAGGAAGCATTTCCATAGAGTTCGCAAAGGAGATTAAATCCCGTGGATTTGCGGACTTGTAACTCACTCGTCCGAGCAGTCTCTCCAGATCATAGATAGGGTTCAGATATTCCCTGATCTCATCTCTTGACACAGTGTTCTTGCAGAGCTGGTCAATCGTATCAAGTCTGTCGTTGATATCCTCCATATTGATAAGCGGCTGCTCCAGATCGATCCTTAGCTGTCTTGCCCCCATTGCCGTCTTGGTCTTATCGAGCACCCACAATAGCGAGCCCCGTTTTTGCTTTTCCCGCAGAGTCTCCGTCAGTTCGAGATTGCGTCTCGTGGAGCTGTCAAGCAGCATAAAACGGCTTGCCAAATAAGGCGTAATATGCGTTATGTGGGTGAGCTGGGTCTTTTGTGTCTCTAATAAGTACTGCATGAGTACACCCGAAGCAATGAGTCCTGATGGAAAATCCTCTAGTCCAAGCCCCGTAAGTGTGTTGACCTTAAAGTGCTCCATCAGGCATTTCCGACAGCCATCTTCATCAAAATACCACGGTTCCAGGGGATAAATTGCCATTTTCAGACGATTTTTGAGGTCCTTTGTATCAATTCCGCTCATCATAAGTGCATCATTACAGATGATTTCTGTCGGCATATATTTATACAGCTCGTCCGTAAGCTTTGTAAGCCCTTCGACTTCTGTCATATAGAAATCGCCCGTTGTCACGTCGGCTATGGAGATTCCTATTTTATTGGGAAAGTGTGCAATGCACATGATATAGTTATTTTTCGATTCCTCTAGCGCCTGTACATTGAGATTGGTGCCGGGCGTGACGATGCGGATTACTTCCCGTTTTACCAGCCCTTTCGAAAGTTTTGGGTCCTCGACCTGCTCACAGATGGCAACCTTGTAGCCTTTGGAGACAAGCCGGTTCAAATAGCCGTCCACAGCATGATACGGCACACCGCACATAGGCGCGCGCTCCTCCATGCCGCAGTCCTTTCCAGTCAATGTCAGTTCCAGCTCTTTTGAGACCAGTTTCGCGTCCTCAAAAAACATTTCATAAAAATCACCGAGTCTGTAGAAAAGGATACAGTCGCTATACTGCTTCTTCGTCTCCACGTACTGCTGCATCATCGGTGTCATTCCAGCCATATATAAACCTCATCTTTCTGTATATTATCCTTTAGTGCTGGCAGCCAGTTTCTTTGCACGCTCTAGTGCCTCATCAATATGACCGCAGAAATTCTCCTCACCGACAGCCTTTGTAAAGCCAGCCTTGTCCATCACAGCCCGCGGCTGCTCATTGACATGCGACAATATCATCTGGATATTCTTGTTGGAATATTTCTCATAAAGCTGTTCCAGGGAATGCATGGCAGTCGCATCAATCGCGCTCACACTCCTCATGCGAAGGATTAAGAACTGTGTGTCCTCCTTTACAGAAATATTCAAAATCTTATCCGCAGCGGCAAAAAACATAGGTCCCGAAATCTCATATACACGCGTGTGTGCCGGCACTTCTCTGAGCGTGATACTGTCCGGGTCCTCCTCCTCGTCTACATACTTCCAACCCTCTACCTCAGTGACTTCACTCATGCGCTTCATAAAGAGGATTGCGGCGAGCAAAATGCCGACCTCGATCGCTGCAACCAAGTCAAATACAACAGTCAATATAAATGTCGTAACCAGCACAATAATATCGCTCTTGGGCGAAGATTTGCATAGATTGACAAACGTCCGCCAGCCGCACATATTATAGGCAACCATAAACAAAATTGCGGCGATACAGGGCATCGGAATCAGCGCCGCATAGGGCATCAGCACTACCAGAATCAACACCAGCGTCACTGCATGGACCATGCCTGCAATCGGTGTGCGCCCGCCGTTTTTAATGTTGGCAGCCGTCCTTGCAATCGCGCCTGTGGCAGGGATTCCACCAAATAATGCGGAACCGATATTGCCAAGGCCCTGTGCAATCAACTCCATATTTGAGCGGTGTTTTGAATTGATCATACTATCAGCAACCACACAGGACAACAGCGACTCAATCGCCGCAAGAATCGCGATGGTAAAGGCGTCTGGCAGCATTTCCCTGACAACCTCAAAGGAAATCTCGGGAACCTGCAACTGTGGCAGTTTGTTGCTGATTTCATACAAATCTCCGATGGTGTTGACATTCATGTTCAATAGCTTCACAAGGGCAATTCCAACAATAACAGCAATCAGAGAACCCGGAATGGTCTTGTTTATGTATGGCCACAGGATCAGAATCGCAAGGCAGATGATTCCCACCAGCAATGCCTGCCAGTTGATCGTTGCGATATGGTGAACAACCGCCTCCATTTTCTCCATCGTCTCGATGGTGGCAGTCCCTGCGGGATAGGTAAGGCCTAAGAAATCCTTAATCTGTCCAATGACAATCGTCACTGCAATACCCGCTGTAAATCCTGTGGTAATTGTAAATGGAATATATTTGATCAAATTGCCCAGTCTCAGAAATCCCATCACAATCAATATGATTCCTGCAAGAATCGTCGCAATAATCAGTCCATTCATGCCTTTCTGGGCGACAATGCCAGCCACAATCGTCGCAAATGCTGCCGTAGGTCCCGCAATCTGCACACGGCTTCCGCCAAAAAACGAAATCAGAAAGCCTGCGACAATCGCTGTGTAAATACCCTGCTCAGGCCCCACTCCAGATGCCAGCGCGAGCGCGATCGACAGAGGCAATGCGATGATTGCAACAATAATGCCTGCAATGACATCTTTGACAAACTGTTGTTTTGTGTATGTTTTCATCACCGAAAACAACTTTGGTTTTAATTTTTCCATAAAATCCTCCTATAGTGTTTTCTTCATTTTGCTCTTGCGTAGTAATTCCTCAAAACGATGTTCCTGCATGTTGATTTTGCCCAAATAGTAAAATCCATGTGCCTCCGTCAGCGCCACATCCACAATCATACCAACCAAAGATGCATCTCCCTCAAAATGTACAAGTGTATTCTGGGAGAGCCTGCCCGTGAGCTTTGTTCCATCGCTCTCTTCCACGAGAACACGGTGTGTCTCCCCAACCATGCCTCCGCTGCGGCTCTCTGCTGTCTGGTGCACCACCTCCAGCAGACGGTCAAAGTTTGCCTTGATCTCCTCCTCGCTGGTTGGATTGGGCATCGTGGCAGCAGGAGTGCCTGTGCGTTTCGAGTAGATAAATGTGAAGGCATTGTCATACTGCACTTTTCGAACGACATCAATCGTCTCCTCCACATCCGCCGCCGTCTCGCCCGGAAATCCCACAATAATGTCCGTTGTAAGTGAAATATCTGGTATTTCATTTCTTATTTTCTCTGCAAGCGCAAGATACTGCTCTTTTGTATAGCGGCGGTTCATCGCCTCCAATATTCTAGTCGAGCCGGATTGCAGCGGCAAGTGCAGATGACGGCAGATTTTCTTGGAATGCTTCATAACCTGAATTAATTCGTCGGACAAATCCTTTGGATGTGAAGTCATGAACCGAATCCGTTCCAATCCTTCAATTTTTTCAATCTCCTGCAAAAGCTGTGCAAACGTCATCGGTTCTTCAAGTGTTTTTCCGTAAGAATTGACATTTTGTCCCAAGAGCATGATTTCCACGACACCTTCCGACACAAGCTTTTCAATCTCACGCAGAATATCCTTTGGATTGCGGCTCCGCTCACGTCCGCGCACATAGGGTACAATACAGTAGCTGCAAAAGTTATTGCATCCATACATGATATTGACACCTGATTTGAATGCATATTTGCGTTCTGCCGGCAAGTCCTCCACAATCTGATCCGTGTCTTTCCAGATATCAATAATCATGGAGTCTGAGCTGTACATTGCGACAATCAATTCTGCGAACTTATAGATATTGTGTGTGCCAAATATCAGATCTACAAATCGGTAGCTCTTTTGTATCTTCTCAATGACAGAAGGCTCCTGCATCATACAGCCGCACAGTGCGACCTTTTTATGCGGATTTTTCTTTTTCATGCTGTTCACAAATCCCAGTCTGCCATACACGCGCTGGTTTGCGTTGTCTCGAACGGTACAGGTATTATAGAAAACCAAATCCGCTGATTCGTCCTCGATCATCTCGAAACCTATTGTTTCGAGAATGCCAATCAGCTTCTCGCTATCCTTGGCATTCATCTGGCAGCCGAAGGTTTCCCCGTCCGCCGTCAGACGCCTGCCGAGTTTCTCGCTTTCCATAGTGATTAGCTCGCGCGCCTTCTTGATAAAATAATATTGGCGCATAGGCTCCTTCGCCGGTGCATCATCTCTTAAATCAATTGTCTGTAATATTGCTTCTAGTTCTTCATTTCTTATCATGATGGTTCTGCCTTTCCATTATAACTTCTATGTATACTGCGCATATTCCTGCAAAAATTTAGAAGAGGCTGTATGCTGCCTCTTCTATGCGGTTCTTTGCGGTTCTTTTTCTAATTCTTCTCCTTATTTGGATTCTTCTCTAACGGCTCCAAATCTTTAGGAGCCAGCATGTAGTCATCTCCTTCTTCTGATCATTTACGCTTCCATTCTCTCTGCTTTATTATATCAAATCTAAAGATATTTTCAAGCGAAATACAATTATTATTTCATGCTACTCGATGAAGATTTTTTGTGATATAGTGAATAAGAACTGTATACTATAAACAATAATTCATTATAGAAAGGACAAGTTACAATGCCTGAGAAAATAAACACTCAAAAATATCTTGATTACATTTTGGAAGAGACAAAGAAACTTCTGGCGATCGACAGCCCGTCCGGCTTCACGGAAAAGGCGGCATCTTATGTAATGAACGAATACGCCGCTCTTGGCTATACACCTGTTCGAACTACCAAAGGCGGTGTGTACTGTGAAATCAGCAGAGATTCTAACAAAAGGGATTCCCTCATGATGGAAGCGCATATTGATACGCTCGGTGCGATGGTCTGTGAAGTTCAGCCCAATGGTTATCTCAAACTATCCCCCGTGGGCGGCATGAATGCGAACAATGCTGAAGGTGAAAACTGCAAGATTTACACGCGTGACGGAAAAGTTTATACAGGAACATTTCAACTGTGTGACGCGTCGATTCATGTAAACGGTAAGTTCGATGAAACCACCCGTTCCTATGATGTCATGGAAGTGGTGCTTGATGAAAAAGTCAAAACAAAGGAGGATACTCTCGCACTTGGCATTCTGCCCGGAGACTTCGTATGTTTTGACCCGCGTACCACAATTACAGAAAACGGCTATATTAAGAGCCGTTTTCTGGACGATAAACTCAGCGTTGGTATCCTGCTGGGATTTGCAAAGTTTATAAAAGATGAAAAAATAACACTGCCCCGGACGGTGTATCACCATATTACAGTCTATGAAGAAGTGGGACATGGCGGCGCTGCCTCCATCCCGTCAGATGTCGCTGAGGTGCTGTCTGTCGATATGGGCTGTGTTGGAAACGGACTTGCCTGCACAGAACATCAAGTGTCCATCTGCGCAAAAGACACCCGCGGACCATATACTTATGAGATTGTCACAAATCTGATCAATGCCGCCAAACGCCAAAAACTTGATTTCGCAGTCGATGTATATCCTTATTATGGCTCTGACGCCGATGCAGCGCTTACTGCTGGACACGACGTGAAGCACGGATTGATTGGCGCCGGAATCTATGCCTCACACGGCTATGAGCGAAGTCATACAGATGGTGTTCTAAATACCTTTTTGCTGCTGACAGA
>CAJUII010000132.1 GCA_910586405.1 uncultured Lachnospiraceae bacterium | reverse complement strand
CTAAAACAGTTGATTCAACAGCAAGGGTATCATTTATAAAGTTGTAAAGTCGTGTGTAATAACTTACACAAATTAAAAAATAAGAACTCACCAGAATTTAATGGTTTACCTTTTCTCAAATGGTTACAAAGCGACAGGAATATATTTGATGAAGAAGCTTGAAAATATCCCATGATAAAAATCCCTCGGTCAAAAGGGATTTTTTATGCACTACATTCAGTTATTATCAAGGCTCTTTTCTGCATTTTTTTACTACACCATTTATCTTGTGTTACTACACCATCTACTACACCATTTAGCCGTGAAAATACGTGAGTTTTAATAGTCTCTCAAACGCACATAAAACCTAGCAATTATGCGGATTTCCTACCACTCATACGGCGTTGTCTGGTACACGTAATAATTAAGCCAATTTGTATATAAATTATTACTATGCGACCGCCATTGTAGTTCAGGCTTTCTGGAAGGGTCATCCTTTGGATAATAATTTCTTGGAATATGTATCGGCAGTCCCTTGCCCAAATCTCGTTTGTATTCCGCATCCAATGTGTAGCGATCATATTCAGGATGTCCGTTTACAAAGATTTTCCTGCCATTCTCAGCGTATGCCAAAAACACGCCTGCCTCTTCTGATTCAGCAAGCACCGTAACATCATTACAATGATGTATATCTGCCGCCGGCGTCTCTGTATGACGGCTGTGCGGCGCGAGAAAGAAATCGTCAAATCCGCGCACCAGTGGAACTTTTCGATTCTGTACTTTATGCGAATACAGTCCAAACAGCTTTTCCGGCAAAAGGTGTTTTTGAATCCCATAATAATGATAAAAGCCTGCCTGTGCCCCCCAACAGATGTGAAGAGTTGAGGTCACATGCTCTTGTGCCCAGTCCATAATATCGCATACTTCCTGCCAGTAATCGACTTCTTCAAATGCAATATCTTCCACGGGCGCCCCCGTGATGATCAATCCATCATAGCGCTTATCCATAATCTGCTCAAACGTTGTATAAAACCGATTAAGATGATTCGCTGAAGTATTGAGCGATACATGGCTTGTCACCATCAAAAATGTGACATCAACTTGCAGCGGCGTGTTGGATAACGCACGCAAAAGCTGTAGCTCTGTGTCCTGTTTTACAGGCATCAGATTTAAAATACATACTTGCAGCGGACGGATATCCTGGTGCACCGCGCGGTTCTCATCCATCACAAATATATTTTCATTCTCCAATATCCCTTTTGCCGGCAAATCCTTCTGTACTTTAATTGGCATTTCTCTATACCTCCATCTCCAAATATTCTGTCATAAACTGTTCTTCCGTAAGTATTGGGACATTGAGCTCTTTCGCTTTCTTGTTTTTAGATGAAGAAGAAGTGACATCATTATTGATAAGACAGACCGTTTTCGCAGAGACGCTGCCCGCGACCTTTCCTCCCTTTTTCTCAATGAGATCTTTGAGTTCGGTTCTGCTGCCAAAATGATTCAGGCTTCCTGTTACGACAAAGGTTTTTCCATCTAGTGTTTGTCCTGCCTCATCAATTTCCTCTTTGATAATACGAATCTCCCCTAAGAGATTGTCAAATCGTCTGTTGTTCTCCTCGTCAGCAAAATAGTCAGCAAAAGCCCTGCCAATCACCTCTCCAATGCCGTCAATCTCGCTAAGCTCCTCCGCTGTAGCATGCCGCATGGCATCAATATCATACTTAAAATACCTACAGATTACCTTCGCGTTGGCAAGACCGATATTTGCAATACCAAGACTGTAAATCAGCTTTGGCAGTTCTATATCCCTTGATTTCTCAATGCCGTCCATAAGCTTTTTGTAGGACCGCTCTCCAAAACCCTCCATCTCCACGATTTCTGACTTGTATCTGTCGAGATGGAACATATCCTGATATTGATGGATAAAACCCTTTGCGATAAACTTCTCAAGTGTTGCCTCAGACAGTCCATCTATATTCATCGCATCACGGCTGACAAACAGGGTGAATGATTTGATTTTCTTAGCATCACAATCAGGATTTGTACAATAAAGAGACTGCACTTCATTGACAGCTCGCACCTCTGTCCTACCACCGCATGCAGGACAACTCTCTGGAATCTCCACACTGTCGCTGCCTGTGAGATTCTCTGCGATCTGCGGTATGATCATGTTTGCTTTGTACACGGTGATTCTGTCCCCAATACCAAGCTTTAGTCCTTTTAAAATACTAATATTGTGTACAGATGCCCTGCTCACAGTCGTTCCCTCAAGATCAACTGGTTCAAAGATTGCCACAGGATTAATCAATCCTGTACGACTCGGACTCCACTCAATTTCCTTAAGCGTGGTCTCTCGTATCTCATCTGCCCATTTAAATGCGATGGAATCCCGCGGATACTTCGCAGTCCTGCCAAGTGAACGCCCATAGGCAATGTCATCATAGATCAGTACAAGACCATCTGAGGGCACATCATAGGTCTGAACGCGATTCTCATAATCTGCCACCGCATCTACAATCGTATTCGCATTAACTTTTACATATTGTACGACGTCAAATCCCTGGTTCCTTAGAAATTCAAATTGTCTCTCCCTTGAATTCTCAAAATCGATCCCGTCAGCCTTCACCAAGGAAAATGCATAAAAACGCACATTTCGCTCTGCGGTAATCTGATTATTGAGCTGTCTGACAGAGCCAGAACAAAGATTTCTAGGATTTTTATACTTTGCATCCACATCCTCTATATGGCTGTTGATTTCATCGAAATCCTGATAGGTAATAACTGCCTCACCTCTAAGTGTCAGCTCACCCTGATAATTGATGCGCAGTGGAATGTTCCTAAACACCTTCGCATTGTTGGTGATAACCTCGCCTACCTCGCCATTTCCGCGCGTGACCGCCTTTAACAGCCCGCCATTCTGATATGTTAGCACGATGGTAAGTCCATCCAATTTCCAGCTAAGCAGTCCATCCTTGTCGCCAAGCCAGTCCTTAAGCTCCTCTCTCTCCTTCGTCTTTCCCAGAGACAGCATCGGACTCTCATGCGCCTCTTTGGGCAGCTCGTCCACCGCTTCATAACCGACACTGATCGTAGGGCTTCCCGCTAAGACCATACCTGTTTGCTGCTCGAGTGCCTCCAATTCCTCATAGAGTTTATCATACTCAAAATTACTCATGATTTCCTTGTCCTGTGCATAATATGCCCTTGACGCTTCTCTGAGTTTCTCCACAAGCGTTTTCATTCTATGTAACGTTTCGTTCGTTTCCGCCATACTATCCTCCATCTTATCACTATATTCTACAAAACCATTGCCTGACATCCCACACATTCGATACAGTGCTTCGCGCTCTGCTCCTTAGTCCGTCTCCACTACTATTTTATTGATTGTCTGACATCCCACACATTCGATACAATGTTTCGCGCTCTGCTCCCTTTAACTCACGATATGTCCCACTCTTTAGTCCATCAAGCTTTATATTCATCACACGAATGCGTGTAAGTGACTTGACACTGTATCCAAAACACCTGCACATTCGTCGAATCTGCCTGTTCAGTCCCTGTGTAAGCGTGATCTGAAATGTAAATTTGCCAACACGTTTCAGTGTGCATGGGCGTGTTGTCACATCCAACTCCTTCAAATAGACTCCCTGTGACATCCCGACAAGAAAAGCTTCTGTGATTTCTCTGTCTACTTTGACAAGATATTCCTTCTCATGACCGTTTGCGCCCTTCATCATACACTGTATCAATTCTCCGTCATTTGTCAGAATCATCAGTCCATCGGAATCTTTGTCAAGGCGCCCCGCATAGGTAAGCCTAACGGGGTATTTGACCGCCTCCACAATCGTCTTTTCCGCATACCGGTCCTTCTCTGTACAGGTAATCCCAACAGGCTTATTGTACGCTAAGACTACCTTTGCTGCTGCTGATTGAATCCTCTTATGATTGACCTCAACAACGTCGCTGTCACAGACCTTCATACCACTTACAGCCACTTGACCATTTACGCTTACCCTGCCCTGATCGATCAGTTTATCTGCCTCACGCCTAGAACAGATCCCACACGCTGCAAGATATTTATTTAATCTGGTCATCATTACTCCTTTATAAAAACTTCTTTAATCTCGCAATGGCTTTCTGCTCAAAATCCACCAATTCCTTAGCGACCTCCATTGACGCATTTCCAGAATTTTGATGATGATTCATCGATTTCCACATGCTCGTAATGCCTCTGTTGCTTCCCTGTATCATCAACTCTGCTATTTTGCTCGTGCTGCAATTGGTAAAGGTATTCATCTGTATACCGCCTTTGAGCATCATATCCTGCACTGCACTGGCATGATATCCTTCTGCATGTTCAGTTTGCAGCCTGTCTGTCGCCTTATTCTGTATCACAGAATACCATAGCTTTTCCTTCGAAAGCTCCTGTTGCAGCTCATTGTTATGAACCTTTTCTGAAATGGTATTAATGGCATTGATCGCCATTGCGGAATTTTTCTGGACTTCCTTTAAAATCTCCTGATCATCCTTTTTCATAGCTATCATCCTTTCTGCTCTGTTAAGATAGCTATAGTATTGCCATTATTTAGCATCTTATGCCTGTATCTCCATGTCCTGCGGCACAGTGTCCTCCACCTCTCCTGTCAGAACTTCAAGCTTTTCAACCTTCTCAAAAGGATAGATCACGCCCCACTGTGCACGAAGCTCGTCCATCTGCTTCATGATAAAGACAGTTTCTTTATGCGGCATCTCCCAGCACTCTTTCTCGCCCTTCTCAATCGCCTCCAGACAAGCGTTAATCTCGTATTCGTAGCCTGTAATCTGTTTGGGTGCTTTCTCTGATTTAATTGTTTTATAAGTTGTGTCATACACCGACACAGCCGCAAAATTATTAATATTTTCAATCGCGATATATCCTTTTGGACCATAGATCACTCCACGTCTGTCACTCAGTCCATTCATCGTGCAGTTGAGCACTGCCATTCTGCCATCCTTATATGTGATTGTAATGCTTTCCGAGGCATCAACGCCGGAGTCAGTCAATATACAGGAAGACTCCATTCTTTCTATTTCTCTTCCAAACATCATTGCGGCGAAGTTTAATGTATATACCCCCAAATCCAGCAATGTCCCTCCGGCAAGCGCTGGGTCGGTAAGCCTTTTCTTATTGGATATCATATATCCAAGATTCGCTGTCAGCATGGTTGGTTCTCCTATGATGCCAGAGTTGAGAATCCCCTTGATTGTAGTGAGCATCGGCATATAGCGCACCCACATCGCCTCTGCCACAAACACGCCTTTTTCCTTCGCCAATGCCAGTATTTCCTCTGCCTGTGCTGCATTGGCTGTAAATGCCTTCTCACAAAGCACGTTTTTACCATTTTCGATACAAAGCTTCATGTTGTCATAATGCTCCGAGTGTGGTGTTGCAATATAAATCAAGTCAACCTTATCATCGATCATCATTTCCTCATAGGAGGTGTATGCCACTTTGATACCATGTTCATCCGCAAACTGCTGCGCTCTTTCCTCACTCCTTGACGCAACGCCATGACATTTTACATTCTTCATTTTCTTGACAGTGCCTGCCATGATGCCTGCCATCTTGCCCGTTCCCATGATACCAATTCTCTTCTGTTTAAACATAGCTCTTCCCTACCTTTCACGACAACTATCGTATAAATGAAAGCCCATGCAGCGCAAAGCCACATGGGTTTTCATCGTTAAGCACTATTCTATTATAGACGATATAGGCATGTCTTTTCAAGATAATCTATTGATTATCTATCAAAAAATTCCGCCTTTACAAATCCTGTTGTCCCGTTATAATTTATCTTAAACCACTCACCCTGATCTTCAAGCAGATCATAAGAACTTCCAGCCTGTGCAGTGCCAAGCTTTTCAGATTCCTGATTTGCCTGGCTTCTGACATTTACATTCGTTGTGGCTGTGATCGTACCAATAGGCTCCACAGTCACCTCCGCAGTAATTACCTCAAGATAATCACTCTTGATATAGGCTTCTTTGTCCTCAAAGATCACCTTACTCCATCCATTGACGCGCTCTTCAATACGCATGAGCTCTGTTCCTGATTGTGCTTTGCCAATCTTATCCGCTTCTTCACTGTCTGAAGAACGCACATTTACAGTATCTGTCGTCCGCACGATCTGATTGACAGTCTTGTTCTCAAGCGGCTGCTCTGGCTCTGGCGGAGCTTCCTCCTCTGCGGGCTGCGACGACTCAGGTTCTGACGCCGGCACAGTCTCTGTCTGAGGCGTATCTGGTGTTTCGTCCTGTGTCTCTAATTTTGCCAGCGCGACCCCGACAGATTCCTTCAAAACCTGAGGCAGCTCACTCATAAACTGCTCCAGCGCCTCATCTGACGCAATCGCTTCATTATAATTAACATCTATTTTATTATACAAATCAACGACATCATCCTGGTTTGTGACAAGCTTAAACGCGGCTTTAATATTTTCCTCTGTGTCACCGTCAATCTTAAGACTTCCATCCTCTGACGTATACACATAAAATGCATTCAGACCAGGTGCTTCTGTCTCAATATCCCTGATCTTAACATCATATGTAACATACACAAAATAGGAATTCTCTTCGATTCCCGGTTTGGTATAGCATTTGATATTGTCATATCGCTCTATAAATTCGCTCTTTTTCTCATAAGTAATAATTTCTTTATCACTATTATAATCCTTGACTGATCGGATCGTGTCCATATCACCAGATGCCAGTGCGTTGTAAAATCCACGTATCATATCATTGACATTCACATATGCATTCTCTGCCAAAGGCTCTTCGCTCAAAGTTGATACGCCAGTGACTGCGATGCCGCTCTCTCCATGATCAGCGTTATTGTTTACAGTCTGCGCCTTTTGGGAGCCTGCGTAGGTGATAATTACAGCGATAACAATCGCACATGCCGCCACTGGAAGTACAATTTTTGCGGCATTCATAGCAATTCCCTTGATATGATCGGCTGAAAAGTCTTTTACATCTTTTCCAATCATCGAATCAAGGGATGGTGTGGTCTTCGTATTTTCGGGTATTTTCTCTTCCTTTATAAGTTCTGCTTTTGTTTCGGTCTTAACTTCTGCCGCTGGTTTCTGATCCGCGGTCGTCTTATCTTCTTTGTTTTCTGCTTTATTATCTAAAACTTCTGTATTTTCAATAGTAGTATTTGTCTTGGTATTCTGATTATTTTTATTCCTGTTTCTTTTTTTATTCCTGTTATTTCTGTTCTCCATCCATACTCCTATCTGCCGCTGTCAATTCTATCCCAGGAAATGCACCCGGCAGGAATCGAACCTGCATTAAAGGCGTCGGAGGCCTTCGTTCTATCCGTTAGACT
>CAJUII010000131.1:6184-7417 GCA_910586405.1 uncultured Lachnospiraceae bacterium | reverse complement strand
TCCTTCCCTATATTTCTATTATAACGCCAATACGGAAAAAAGCCCAATTCTTTTTTCAAAGAATCAGACTTTTTCAGTGCCCTCGATTTTCCGGGGTTTTGAGCAATTTTGATACGGTTTGAACAGCCGATTAACGCTTGCTGAACTGCGGAGCGCGACGAGCCGCCTTGAGGCCGTACTTCTTTCTCTCCTTCATACGAGGATCACGTGTCAGGAAACCTTCTTTCTTGAGCACAGATCTGTAATCTCCATCTGCCTGCAAAAGTGCTCTTGAGATGCCGTGTCTGATTGCACCTGCCTGTCCTGTGTATCCACCGCCCTTAACATTTACAAGGATATCAAACTTATCAACAGTATCTGTTGCTGCCAAAGGCTGACGAACGATAACTTTTAATGTCTCCAAACCAAAATACTCGTCAATCCCTCTCTTGTTGATTGTGATATTGCCTGTACCTGATGTCAAATATACTCTGGCGATAGATTTCTTTCTTCTGCCAGTTCCATAATATCTTGAAGCATTTGATGCTTTTGCCATTTTCATTTCCTCCTTTATCTATCACGCTGACTAAAATGTCAATGTCTCAGGTTTTTGAGCTGCATGTTTATGCTCTGGTCCTGCATATACGAAAAGTTTCTTATACATCTCACGTCCCAAAGGTCCCTTTGGAAGCATTCCCTTTACTGCGTGCTCGATCACCTCTTCCGGCTTCTTGCTCATCTTCTCTCTCAATGTCGCAGACTTCATTCCGCCAACATAATCTGAGTGATGATAATAGATCTTCTGATCAAGCTTCTTACCTGTCACTGCAACCTTCTCCGCGTTGATGATGATCACATAATCACCTGTATCCATATGAGGAGTGAAAATAGGCTTCTTCTTTCCTCTTAATACGCTTGCAACCTCTGATGCCAAACGTCCTAATGTCATGTCCGTAGCGTCTACTACATACCACTTTCTATCAATTGTAGCTGGGCTAGCCATAAATGTTTTCATTATGTTACCTCCATATACTTAGCCTGTCGGCTCTCCTTTGACGGATATCCTTGTCTGAATCTCCTGATACGGAATGTCCGGCCGTATCACAGCAATCCACAAGTCACCTAGATCCCTGGCTGACATCATCATAACTATCGGGGCTTTGATAGAATACAATCGCATGTCGCCACATTAAGTTATTATATTACACGGTTCCTGGCGTGTCAATACCCAAATTGCCAAATTTTAGCCTTTCT
>CAJUII010000131.1:0-6084 GCA_910586405.1 uncultured Lachnospiraceae bacterium | reverse complement strand
TTGACTTGCCTTTACGACCGCTCCATTCAGAATAGGTATATGCTCTTTTTCTCACAGACTCCCTTTCATTTGCTTGTACAACCGCTCCATTCAGAATAGGTACATGCTCTTTTTCTCACGGATTCCCTTCGACCTGCTTTTGTGACCTCTCTATCCAGAATGGGGCATTTTAATTTCACACAAAAAACTCATACTTTACGAGCGTCAGCCCGCAAGCCGGCGCAGTCGGTCCTGCCTTCGCGCGGTCACAGGCATTCAAAATGTCTGGCATGGCGTCAGGATGCAAGCTGCCCCTTCCCGCCTCGATCAAAGTACCTGCTATAATGCGGACCATGTTGTACAAAAACCCTGATCCTGTCACCCGTATGGTAATAATATCCTGTGACTTTTCCACCGTCAGCTCATAGATCGTCCTCACTGTTGTCTCCACGGTAGTATTCACACTGCAAAAGCTCTTAAAATCATGCTCTCCTACAAGATGCGCTGCCGCCTTCTGCATCTTTGCCACATCCAGCGGAACATATGTAAAATGTGTATACAACCTGTACACAGGTATCGGAAATGCGCTGTTTAAAATCTTGTATTCATATGTTTTCTTGCTAGTCTGGTGTCTGGGATGAAAATCCTGTGCAACCTCGCAGGAGGATTGAATCCGTATATCTGCCGGAAGCCTCTGGTTGAGCGCATAAGATATTTTATCCGCTGGCATTCTCGCCGTGGTATCAAACACTGCGATATTTCCTAACGCATGTACGCCAGTGTCCGTTCTGGATGCGCCGATAACCTTGATTTCCTCCTTTAAGAGTCCGCTCAGCTTCTCGTTGAGCACAGATTCGATCGTCGGTACATTGGACTGTAGCTGCCAGCCGTGATAATTTGTGCCATCGTAGGCAACTGTGAGCATAACTCTCTTCATTTATCCTATCCCCTCTAAATTCTCTGACCAGCCGCATTTCTTCTCTCTTTACAACGCTGCTCCATAAATACACATCTCATGCCACTACACTTCCTAACAATATCGGCAGAAGCTTCCCCAGAACAACGCCCGCCACAAGATAACACAACACGATCAGATAAGCAATATAATCCCTTCTCTCATAGTGCAGCGGTTTCATCTTTGTACGGTGGTCTCCTCCTCTGTAGCAGCGCGCCTCCATTGCCATCGCAAGGTCATTTGCACGCCGAAATGCCGATATAAAAAGAGGAACAAGCAGTGGGACAAGACTTTTTGCCTTTCTAATCAGATTTCCACTCTCAAAATCCGCACACCTTGCAAGCTGAGCTTTCATAATTTTATCCGTCTCCTCCATCAGGATTGGTATGAACCTGAGCGCAATCGACATCATCATCGCAATCTCATGCACTGGCACCCCCAATCTGTTCAACGGCTTGAGCATCTTTTCAAGGCCATCTGTCAGTTGATTGGGCGTCGTTGTGAGCGTCATCACAGATGACCCGATAATCAGAAAGCCCAATCGAATTGACAACAGCACCGCAAGCCTGACCCCCTCCTGTGTGACAGTGAGTTTCCACAGTCGGAAAATGGGCTGACCAGGCGTCAGAAACAAATTAAAAATCACGGTGATCGATAGCAGAAAAACAATAGATTTCATCCCCTTGATCATAAAATGAAACGGAACCTTAGAAAGCTTGATCACCATCGCCAAAAACACTGCCGCTGCCACATATCCGCCAACCCCATGAAAGACAAACAGCGATATGATAAAAATAATCGTCGTCCCCAGCTTTACCCGCGGGTCAAGTCTGTGTATAACAGAATCCGCCTGATAATACTGTCCTAATGTGATATCCCTGAGCATAATCCGACACCTATCTTTCTTTAAAGTATGCTATTATTTCTTGCTTAGCTTCCTCAATTGTCGTAACATCATCGCTGACATCAAACCCGTGATCCCGCAGTTCTTTCATTATGTATGTTACCTGAGGCGCCGCAAGCCCAATTGCTTCAAGCTCCTGATATTGTCTGAACACTTCCCTCGGCTCGTCGTCATACATCACACGTCCTTTGTTCATCACGATAATTCTGTCAACATACTTTGCCACATCATCCATGCTGTGTGACACCAAAATAACCGTAATCCCTGTCTCTCTTTTCAGCTTTGCAATCTGATCAAGAATCTCATCACGCCCCTTGGGATCTAGTCCTGCCGTCGGCTCATCCAATATCAGTACTTCTGGTTTCATCGCCAGAACTCCGGCAATCGCAACACGCCTTTTTTGACCGCCAGACAACTCAAAAGGCGATTGATAAAAATAATCATCTTCCATCCCTACAAGCTTCAATGCCGCATATGCCCTCAGCTCGATCTCCTTTTTTGACAGTCCCAGATTTTTGGGGCCAAAACACACATCTGAGAACACATCTGTCTCAAATAGCTGATGCTCAGGGTATTGAAAAACCAGTCCAACCTTGCTGCGCAGCTTCTTTTTGTCAAACCCTTCTGAATCAATGTCTTCCCCATTAAAGTAAACGGCGCCCGATGTCGCTTTCATCAGTCCGTTGAGATGCTGTACCAACGTAGATTTTCCTGAACCTGTATGACCAATCAAGCCGATAAACTGTCCATCAGGTATGACTAGGCTGATCTTGTCCAAAGCCCTGACTGCCATGGCAGTGTCTTCTCCATATATATGACTTACATTATCCAATATAATCGGCATGTTATCCGCCCTTTCTCTTCCTTATTTCCTACATCTAGCGCGTACATTGGTCCAGAGCCTCCACAAACTCCCGATTCGTGAGCACTCCCTTTGGCATTGCAAATCCTTCCTTCTCCAACTCATATGCCAGAAGTGTCACCTGCGGTACATCCAAACGAAGTTCCTTCAATTGCTCCACTTGAGAAAAAACCTCTTTCGGCGTCCCCTGCAATGCGATCTTTCCCTGATCCATCACATAGACTTTATCCGCATAGATAACTTCTTCCATATAATGCGTGATGAGTATCACAGTAATCTTTTCCACATCATTTAACGCCCTGACTGCACGAATTACTTCCTTGCGTCCCTTAGGGTCTAACATCGCAGTTGGTTCATCAAGAACAATACATTTCGGATGCATGGCGATCACTCCTGCGATGGACACCCTCTGCTTTTGCCCGCCGGAGAGCTTATTGGGTGAAAATTTGCGATATGAATACATTCCCACTGCCTTTAGGCTCTCCTCAACCCGCTCCCAGATTTCTTCTGTCGGCACCCCCATATTTTCAGGTCCAAATCCTACATCTTCCTCAACAATTTGTCCGATGATTTGATTATCAGGATTTTGAAATACCATACCGGCTGTCTGGCGTATATCCCACACATACTTTTCCTCGTTCGTATCCTTTCCATCCACCCATACTGTTCCCTCTGCGGGATACAAAATTGCATTCAGATGCTTTGCCAACGTTGATTTGCCAGAACCGTTATGCCCTAGAATCGCCACAAAGTCACCCTGCTCAATATCAAGATCAACATCATCTACAGCCGTCGTTATGCCCTCTACATTTCCTTCTTCATCTCGTCTGATATACTCATATACCAAATCTCTGACTTTAATGATCCCCATCATTTTCCTCCATAACGCCACAGTGCAGTTTACTTGTTACGCGCATCATCCTCCTGCATATTCTGCTGCATAAATGCCTGATAAAGTTTTCTGCGCTGTAGTACTTCCTTGTGCTCTTTATCCAGCTCAATCTGCCGCTTGATCGTCTCTGCGAGCCAGATCGCCCGAATTTTTTCAAGCACTTCCTCCTCCTTGCTTTTGGAGGTTCCTGTCATCTTGTCTGTATATTCTTTCCCATAGAGCTGCGTCTGTTGCTGCCGCTTCTTATTGCTCTTGTACTCCTCATCCCATTTCTGAAGCTTCTCTCGTTCCCGTTCCTTGTCTTTTTGCTTTTTATAGCTTGCTTTTGCGGAAGCTGTACTTGCATAAACTTTGGCAGGTCTGACACTGGCAGTATTTGCCGTGTAGGAAGCCGCTCCCATCGGATTTGAAACAAACGAATGATGAAACGGCGAATTGTACTGCCAATTGCCGCCAGCTCCAGATCGAGCCGTCTGTGCATTGACATTCGATGCTGCCCTCATCGTCTGTGTTGTTGTACTTGGATTGTTCATCAAGCATTCATACGCATCTTGTACTTTAATGTAGTACTCCTTTGTATCTGCATCTGGGTTCGCATCTGGATGATATAATTTTGCCTTATATCGGTACGCTCTTTTAATTTGTTCCTCCGAGACATTCTCTCCAACGCCCAGAACATAACATGCCTCTCTCCTTGTCATCTTACCATTTTGATTCATCATACACACGTCCCTCTCAATAATCCCACTACAATTCCTGTGCATAGACTATGAAAATTCAGTTTCACAGATAGCCATTCAGAAGTATGGGCACTTGCTCTTATCACAATAGTTCCTATATTTCTGAATGATTACCAATTTCATGATAAATTATGCTAAAAACGCTCCCAATCGCTGGGAGCGCATCTGCGTATCAAAATACGGTTTTTTATTATACAAACTCAAGCACTACCTGCATAGCGCCATCGCCCTTGCGCTGACCAATCTTGATGATTCTGGTGTAACCACCGTTGCGCCCAGTATACTTCGGTGCAATCTCATCAAACAACTTTGCTACAAGGTCAATTTCCTTCGTATTCTTCTTTTTGCCAGCGTTCTTTGTAGGAACTTCCTTTACGCTGTACAAAACTTTAAGCATTTGCCTTCTTGCATGAAGTCTTGAAGGACGATCTTTCTTGATTTCCTTCTCTACCTCATCATAAACTGTCACTTTCTTACCGTTCTTTTCCTCTTTGACTCTCTTACCATCAGCATCTTTTCTGGCAACCTTCGCTGTGACCTTCACCATGTCAAAGTTATCTTTTTCCTTGACTGCCAATGCAATCAGTCCTTCAACGATTTTCTGGACTTCCTTCGCTCTTGCCTCTGTCGTGATGATCCTGCCGTCCTTGCTTGCAACTAATGATGTCACCTGACCTCTTAATAATGCTTTTCTCTGATCTGATGTTCTTCCGAGTTTTCTATAACCTGCCATAATAGGCTCCTTTCATTGTGAGGACACATCACCTACAAGCTTATGTAGGCTACCCTCATTGGTGGAACAAATGACAACGCCCTTTGGACTTACTTATCAAATGTTAGTTTATAATTTCCATCTTTGAGTACAGGCGCGAACCCTTTGGCATTACCGCCCCTGCATTTTATTCAAACTTACTGCTCACTCATCAATCGGACTAAGCTGTAAGCCTAACTCCTTTAACTTTGCCAATACCTCGTCTAATGACTTCCGTCCCAGATTGCGGACTTTCATCATATCCTCCGGCGTGCGGTTTGTCAACTCCTCGACGGTATTGATGCCTGCTCTCTTTAAGCAGTTGAATGAACGGACGGACAGCTCCAGCTCGTCGATATTCATCTCGAGCACCTTCTCCTTCTCGTCATCCTCTTTCTCGATCATGACCTCTGCATTCTTTGCATTCTCAGAGAGGTTGATGAACAATTTCAAATGCTCACTCAGCACCTTCGCTGCCAGACTGACTGCCTCGTCGGGCGCAAGCGTCGCATCTGTATATACATCTAAAGTCAGCTTATCATAGTCTGTAACCTGACCTACACGGGTATTTTCTACGGTAACATTTACTCTTTCTACAGGAGTGTATATAGAATCCACTGCTATGACACCGATTGGCAAATCCTCGCTCTTATTTTTATCCGCGCTGATATAGCCCCTACCCTTTGTAATGATTATTTCCATGTAAAGTTTACTGTCTTTGCTACCGTTTAATGTAGCGATCACCTGATCTGGATTCATGATCTCGATATCCTGATCGACCTGAATATCCGACGCCCTGACAACACCTTCACCTTCGAAATCAATAATTGCCTTTTTAACTTCATCAGTTTCGCAGCTATTTTTGATCGCCAAGCTTTTCAGATTCATGATAATCTCTGTCACATCTTCCTTCACGCCCGGAATCGAGCTGAACTCGTGTAACACGCCATCAATTTTCACCTGACTTACAGCTGCACCGGGTAGGGAAGCAAGCATAATTC
>CAJUII010000130.1 GCA_910586405.1 uncultured Lachnospiraceae bacterium | reverse complement strand
GGAGGAAAAAAGCTATGTATGACAATCAGTTCATGGTTACTGTAGATAATCAAATAGAGCCAGAAAGTATTTGTCCATGTAAAAACAATGGTTGTACGACGGCATGTTTGGCTACAAACGCAGGTTGTATGCGCAGTTGCATTAATGATTGTACTCTAATGTGTATTGGCCCTGTTATTGGTTAAAATGATTAAAAACCAACGTGCAATGCCATCGTTTTCCTTTACGGGTTAAAACGATGGCAAATAAGATGAAATTATGAAAAATTTGATAAAAACGGAGTTTTATAAATTGTTAAGGTTGGAATCTTATAAGCGCCTTTTAGCGATTTGTTTTTTGATTGCTCTTAGTCCTGCCAAACAACAACTGATGGGGATTGTCTATACAACAGGGTATGAATGGTTCTGCGTTGTACAATTAATGGGAGGGATGCTGGTGATACCAGTTTGTATTTTTTCAGCAGATTATGTGGCGGCAGAATATTCCAATCGTTCATTTACATCTGGTATTTGTTGTGGATTTACACGAGAACAGATTTTAGGAGCTAAGATAATTGTTTACTTGGTGGGACTCATGCCTCTATTTCTAGTAAATATGATAACAGGAACGATCACCAGAACAATACAATATGGATTTGGCGCGGAGCTTCACAGTACAACGTTTGCTAGAATGGCAATAGCATTGATATATTATATTTTAACCTATCCTTTGGTGATTGGTATGTTATTTTTCTTGTGTGCAATAGTAACCCAAAATCGAACTGCAACGATTGGATTTAGTATAGGAGCAGTTCAATTGTTAGGGAGTGTTACTTCCAATATTGGCTATAGAATAGGGAGGACCAAGGATTCATTGTTCCGATTTAACCCGTTGTACCAGATACATAGCTTAATTAAGCCGCAAATTTTTAAACAAATTCCACTCAGCCAGTTTGTGATAACTACTGTTGCGTGGTTTTTATTTTTATTAATGATATCCATGTATGTGTTCAAGAGGAGTGATTTGAAATAATATGAAAGAAATCATATTTAAGACTGAACAGGTTGTGAAACAGTACAAGGGATTTCGAGTGATGTTTGCAAAAGGCAAAAACGCTGCCAACGCATTAGACGGCTTGGACATGGAAATCCACAGAGGAGAAATCTACGGGTTTGTGGGCAAAAACGGGGCTGGCAAGACGACACTGCTCAGATTGATTGCAGGCGCAGTATTGCTTACCGATGGGACGATGGAACTGTTTGGCGAGCGGGACTCGAAGAAAATGCATTTGCAGCGCAGACGCATCAATGGGCTGATTGAAGGGCCAGCACTGAACCCGTCTATGACAGCGCAGGACAATCTCAAAGTATGTTGTATACAGCGGGGACTGGACAGCAAGCGTTGCATTGATGAAGTGTTAGAGCAGGTGGGACTGACTACGTTTGAACTTGAGAAACGGAAAGTCCGGGAATTCTCGCTGGGTATGAAGCAGCGCCTTGGCATCGCGATGGCACTGCTTGGCAAACCGGAGTTTTTGTTTCTGGATGAGCCGCTCAATGGATTGGATCCTGAGGGAATTCGTGATTTTCGAGCGTTGATGATACAGTTGAATCAGGAGCAGGGAACCACCATATTGATATCGAGCCACCAATTGAGAGAGTTGACACAGATTGCGACCTGTTACGGATTTATTGACAAGGGAAAAATGATTGAGCAGATTACTGCGCAGGAGCTTGAGGAAAAGACCAGTGACGGAGATTTGGAGGGATACTTTTTGTCTTTAATCTATAAAAATAAATTGGTGAAAAAGTAGTCTGTTCATCATGGAATGGAGTATCAAAATGAAACGATTGTTAAAGGCGGAATTTTTCAAGCTGTCAAAGGAGTGGAGTTTGTGGCCATTAATGCTGTTCTCTATGGTGGATGGCTATTTGGACGGCGCTGTGCCAGTCCGTTATGATGTCATGATCACAGGGTATGAGATGTATGTCATGCGGCTGCTTGCAGGATTGCGCTATGAAGTGCTGGTTTGCGTCTTTGCAGCAGCTTTTGTATACAGTGATTACAAAAATCACACGCTGATACATAGTTTTTCTGGCGGTTTCCAGCGAAGCCAGATTTTTCTGGCAAAGGCCACAGCATTTTTTTCAGGAATCCTGCCGATTGTTCTGCTGCATATCTGTGTGGCAACAGCGATGGCAGTATCGCAAAACGGATGGGGAATACCGCTAAATGACACTGATTTTTTGATGGATATGAGCCTTCGTATGCTCTGGTATCTGGCAGGGTGCTTTTGTGCGGGCAGTTGTGTGTTGCTGGCAATACCTCTTACAAAGAATTATTTCGGAGCATTTGGTCTTGGGATTTGTATGACGTATGTGATACAGATGCTCGGAGAAAGTGTGCAGGAAGTGCTTTTATATAGCAGTAATGTCCTGCTTTTGGCAGCAGCAGGGCGATTGTTTGAGAAGTACGACCTGATATAATTGCTGATATGACTATGAGAAACAAAAGATTAGAAGGACCGCTGTAAAGCCGAAAATAGGGTTTACAGCGGTCTTTCTGATGGGTATAATAAAACCAACGCTTGTATTTTATCAACAGGAATGTCATAATAAACCAAACTGACAAAATAAAACCAAGGAGTATATCATGTCATACACCGCATTATACAGAAAATTTCGTCCAGATATCTTCGAGGATGTCAAGGGACAGGACCATATCGTCACAACGCTTCGAAACCAGATCAAGGCGGACCGCATCGGCCACGCTTATCTCTTTACCGGTACGCGGGGCACAGGCAAGACGACGATCGCCAAGCTCTTTGCGAAGTCCGTAAACTGTGAAAACCCAGTGGACGGCAGCCCCTGCGGACAGTGCAGAAGCTGTCAGACCATCGCCTCCGGCGCGAGCGTGAACGTGATCGAGATTGACGCCGCGTCCAACAACGGCGTGGACAACATTCGGGAAATCATCGACGAGGTGTCCTATTCCCCAGTAGAGGGGAAATATAAGGTTTATATCATCGACGAGGTGCATATGCTTTCCATAGGAGCCTTTAACGCATTGCTAAAGACCCTAGAAGAGCCGCCCTCCTATGTGATTTTTATACTGGCAACGACAGAAGTCCACAAAATTCCAATCACCATTCTCTCGCGCTGCCAGCGCTATGACTTCAAGAGGATCACCATTGAGACGATTGCGGACCGTCTGCGTAATCTGATGGCGCAGGAACAGGTTCAGGTCGAGGAACGCGCACTGAAATATATCGCAAAGACTGCCGACGGCTCAATGCGTGACGCGCTGAGCCTGTTGGACCAGTGCATCGCGTTTCATTTTGGGGAAGCGCTGACGTATGACAAAGTTCTCGATGTGTTAGGGGCGGTTGATACTGAAGTGTTTGCGCGTCTGCTCGAGTTGATACAGACGCGGGACATCACCGGCTGTATCGCACTGCTTGAGGAGGTGGTCATGCAGGGGCGCGAGCTTTCCCAGTTTGTCGCGGACATCACTTGGTATCTCAGAAATCTCCTGCTTGTCAAGACCTCGGAGCAGGACATAGAGGATGTCATAGATGTGTCGAGCGATAATTTGGCGCGCCTTCAAGCAGAGGCGGAGACGATGGACGCGGAGGAAATCATGCGCCAGATTCGCATTTTTTCCGAGCTGTCAGGTCAGATTAAGTACGCCACACAAAAGCGCATTTTGATAGAAATGACTTTGATCAAGCTGTGCAAGCCCGCTATGGAGACATCGAATGAAGCCGTCGTGGCGCGCGTGAAGGATTTAGAAGAAAAAATTGAAAAAGGTGTTGTGCAGGCAGCCCCAGCTGCGGTACAATCAATAAAGGAAGCTGCCAAAGAGACACCAAAGCCAGAGATGCCAAAGGCGATACCGGAGGACGTGAAGCAGATTGTGAGCGGCTGGCACAGTATCGTAGCAAGGACAGGGCAGCCGCTGAAAACGCATCTGAAAAACGCCCGTTTGAGTCTGGGCGGCGACAACCGGCTTGTCATCGTGGTGGAGAACCAGCAGACATATGGTTATCTGAGCAATGAGGAAAATCACAGACATGTTGAGGATATGATATCGAATTTTATCCAGAAGCAGGTGTCTGTGCAGGTGCAGGAGCTGCCAGACGGCAGACGGTTTGAGGAGAGCTATATTGATCTTGCGAAAGTGATCAATATGGACATAGAGATCGAAGATGATTGATTAAGAATGGAAGGAGTATGGAACAATGGCAAAAAGAGGAGGATTTCCGGGAGGCATGGGTATGCCCGGAAACATGAATAATCTGATGAAGCAGGCACAGCGTATGCAGCGGCAGATGGAGGAGGGACAAAAGGAGCTTGAGTCCAAAGAATTTTCTGCCAAAGCAGGCGGCGGAGCCGTGGAGGTCGTCGTGACCGGCAAGAAGGAGATTGTGAAGGTGATGCTCTCAGAGGAGGCAGTGGACCCTGAGGATATCGAGACCTTGCAGGATATGATCATGGCTGCGGCCAATGAGGCGCTGCGTCAGGCTGAGGAGGCAAACAATGAGCTGATGGGCAAAATGACAGGCGGTTTGGGCGGACTAGGCGGAGGATTACCCTTCTGATGGAACTTTACAGCGGATATATTCAGAAATTGATTGAGCAGTTTGCAAAGCTTCCCGGCGTGGGAAACAAGTCCGCACAAAGACTTGCGCTCCATGTCATCAATATGCCGCCAGATCACGTCGAACGCTTTGCGCAGATTATGGTGGACGCGAGGAAGAACATTCACTACTGCAACACCTGCTGCACGCTTGCGGACAAGGAAATCTGTCCGATCTGTGCCAATCCCAAACGCGATCATGAGACGATCATGGTCGTGGAGAATATACGGGATTTGGCGGCATACGAAAAGACCGAGAAATACATGGGTGTCTATCATGTACTGCATGGAGCCATTTCGCCGATGCTTGGCATCGGACCAAACGACATTAAGCTCAAAGAGCTTGTGAAGCGCCTTGAAGGCGAGGTGGAGGAAGTCATCATCGCGACCAACTCAAGCCTTGAGGGAGAGACGACCGCAATGTATATCTCGAAGCTCATCAAGCCGACGGGGGTCAAAGTGACGCGCATTGCAAGCGGCGTGCCCGTGGGCGGTGACTTGGAGTGCATTGATGAGATGACCTTGCTGCGCGCGCTTGAGGGCAGGACAGAACTGTAAACTTCCTGCAAAATCTGAAAACGAGCATTGCTGATATTGATATGAACAGGAATATCAATACAATTTTATAGGGCAAAAGCTATAAAAAGTAGTGTAGATCTTGCTTGACTACATAGAGTATAATGAAATAAAAGTACGCATACAAAGAAAGAGGGAAAAGAAATGGCAATCACAACAAAAAATTTTGGAAAAACACAAGATGGAAAAGAGGTTACGCTCTACACCATCACAAACGGCAAGGGCTTCACCGCAGAAGTGACAGATTTCGGGGCAATCCTTGTCAATCTTTTCGTGCCAGACAAGGCAGGAACCAGCGCAGATGTCGTGCTCGGCTATGATAGTGTTGAAGGGTATCTGGCAAACGGCTGCTTTTTTGGGGCAACCATCGGACCAAGCGCAAACCGCATAGACCAAGCGTGCTTTACGATAGATGGCAAAACATACCAGCTTGCAGCAAACGACGGCACCAACAATCTCCACAGCGATGACGACAACGGATATCACAAGAGAATCTGGAATGCGGCGCCCAAGGACAACAGCGTTGTGTTTACGCTTGCGGATTCCGACGGTTCGATGGGCTTTCCGGGCAACAAAAATGTTCAGGTGACTTATACCGTTACGGATGATAATGAACTTCAGATTGCCTATGAAGTGACAAGCGATCAAAAGACGCTGATCAACATGACCAATCATTCCTACTTTAACCTTGCAGGGCATGATTCGGGCAGCATCGAGGGACACAGACTTAGCATTCATGCATCGCACTACACGCCGATTTTCGAACGGCTGATTCCGACAGGAGAGCTTGCCGATGTGACAGGCACACCGTTTGACTTTCGGACGATGAAAGTTATCGGTGAGGACATCAATCAGGACAATGTGCAATTAGGCTATGGACAAGGCTATGACCACAACTATGCGCTGGATGGTTTCGACGGGACGATTCAAAAGGCAGCGTCCGTGGAGGAACCCACCACAGGCAGAAAAATGGACGTTTACACAGACCAGCCCGGTTTGCAGTTCTATGCGGGAAGCTGCATCACACCACAGACAGGCAAGGGAGGCGCCGCCTACGGAAAGCGCAGCGGGCTTTGTCTGGAGACACAATGTTTCCCGGATGCAATTAACCAACCGCAGTTTCAAGATGTCATCTATGGACCTGAGCGTCCTTACAAAACAACGACAATCTATAAATTCTACAATTAAAAGTATATTCGTTAAAAGTATATCAGTTAAAAGGTTCCGCGTCTGCCGGAACCTTTTTATTTGTGTGGAAAGATTTTTTTTGACAGCAGACGTATTTCGACAGATTCCTTGTGTCCAAAGTGTTAAGATAGCAGTACAGGAAGGAATAAAGATCTTAATTACGAAAGGATGTATAGGTGATACCAAAATGGACAAGCAAACAAATATACTTTCAAACACCCAGAATTTGATACCAGTCAACACACGAACGATAGGCGCGCCGGAAGGCATCTACATTCTCTATCTCGAGGACTATGTACACACATTTATCAAGAAAATCCTGTCTGTGGAGGACGAAAAGCCCCATCCAGAGATTGCGCTGTACGGCAGGTCAGTAGAAGAAAGCGGACGGTTCCGCATTGTCGTATCTGGTGCAGCAGCTTTGGAGGGCGGCGGAGACAGAATCCAGCAGCTCAACAATACATATTTTCCATCATGTGCATATATAGGAAATGCGAAGGCGGATTACAACAAAGATTTGAAGCTTCGAATCGAGTTGACGCTGCGCAGCACGAAAGTCATACTCGATGACTTTTATATCTATTATGACCAGAATGAAGAGATGCAGAACTATCTGGTGGAATGGAATACTACGAGGGACTATGACAAAAATAAAGTGATACTCTCCCCGACAGAGCAGGAGCCGCTCAGCAGAGCGCCCGTAAAAGATGCGGCGCATCTTAGCAGAATCACACAGGCATATAACCGCGAGGAGGCAAAGATTGGCTTCATGTGGAATGTCATGAATGTCCTGTGTCTTGGATTTGTAGTGTGTATCATGGCATACGGTATTATTTCCATGAACAATTACAACAAAATGCAGAATATGCAGAAAAACATTGACTACTGTCTGGCATTTGTCGCAGAGAACACTTCGCTGAAAATGACAGGACAGGAGGCAATCCCTACCATGCAGCAGAGTGCTCAGACTGAAAAGGAAGCGGCAGCGCAGTCACCACAAGATGTGTCTCTGACAGGAACGAAATCAGAGCAGCAGCCACAGGACACACAGTCAGCAAAGACAGAACAGCCACACGATTCGTCTCCAGCACAAGCAGCACAGCAGCCGCAGGATAAGCCGTCAGCAGAAACAGCGCAATCGTCGCAAGATA
>CAJUII010000129.1 GCA_910586405.1 uncultured Lachnospiraceae bacterium | reverse complement strand
GCGCAACCTTGCCCAATTTGGGGTAAAGGTGGTGACATATAATTTTATGCCAATATTTGACTGGACAAGGACGGACCTTTTTCACCCGATGGACGACGGCTCGACAGCACTGTATTACGAAAAGGCAAAAATACAACAGGACTATAAAGAGATGGCGGACTATATCCTCAAAAATCTGCATGGCATGACCTTTCCAGGCTGGGAGCCGGAGCGCATGGCAAAGCTCGACGCGCTGTTCGAGACATATCGTCTGGTGACAAAGGAAAAGCTTTGGGAGAATCTGAAATATTTTCTTGAGGCGATCATGCCAACCTGCCATGAAACAGGTATCAAGATGGCGATTCATCAGGATGATCCGCCTTGGGATATTTTTGGCATTCCGCGTCTGCTGGTGGACAAGGAGGCGATCGGACACTTGCTGTCTATGGTGGATGACCCGCACAACTGCCTGTGCCTGTGTTCTGGATCGCTTGGCGCGAACTGCAAAAACGATGTGCCGGATATCATACGAAGTTATTGTGACAGGATTGCTTTTGCACACATCCGAAACGTAAAGCATTTTCCGAATGGAGATTTTACGGAGGCTTCTCACCGTGACTGTGATGGGGATGTGGGGATTCTGGAAATCATGCGCGCGTACCATGAATGTGGTTTTGATGGATATGTCCGTCCTGATCATGGCAGACATATCTGGGGCGAGCAGTGCCGTCCGGGTTATGGTCTGTATGATAGGGCGCTGGGAATCATGTATCTGTGGGGATGCTGGGATATGCTGGAACGTATTGACGGAAAATAAATAGGTGAAAGGAAGGGTGGTTATTATGATGGAACTGCCATTGAATATAACATTCAAAGGAAAAGTGGTAGTGGTGACAGGCGCAGGCGGTGTGCTGTGTGGTACGATGGCGAAAGCGTTTGCGCAGGCAGGTGCGAAGGTGGCAGCGCTGGATTTGAATGAGGAGGCTGTCAGGACACTGGCAGCAGAGTGCAGGGCAGCGGGATTGGTCTGTGAGGGATACAAGGCAAATGTGCTGGACGCAGATGCGCTGGTGCAGGTTCATGAACAGGTATTGGCAGATTTGGGACCCTGTGACATTCTTGTAAACGGTGCTGGCGGAAACAATCCCAAGGCGACGACAGACAATGAGTATCAGCATGAGGCGGTGACAGGCCAGAAAACTTTTTTTGATCTGGACGCAGACGGCGTGGACTTTGTGTTCAAGCTTAATTTTCAGGGAACACTGCTTCCGACGCAGGCATTTGCAAAGGACATGGTGGATAGAAAGGCAGGTTGTATACTGAATATTTCTTCCATGAATGCCTATATTCCACTGACTAAAATTCCAGCGTATTCTGCCGCAAAAGCGGCGGTATCGAACTTTACACAGTGGCTTGCAACGCACTTTGCAGGTACAAACATCCGCTGTAATGCGATCGCGCCAGGGTTTCTGGTTTCCAATCAGAACAGACGGCTCCTTTTCAATGAAGATGGCACGCCGACGCCGCGCGCCGGCAAGATTTTGAGCGGTACGCCGACTGGACGTTTTGTGGAGAGCGAGGAACTGATCGGCGGCGTGTTTTTCCTGTGTGATGACCGGGCGGCGGGCGCCATCACAGGCGTTGTACTGCCGATTGATGCGGGATTTGCGGCCTATTCGGGCGTTTAGTGGCACCGGAAGTATACAATGTGTTCCTTTCAGCATACACTGTAATAATAACCTTTTGATGGGGAATCGCAGTGACCTGTAAGGAACGTATTTTGTCGAATGACTATGCAGATACATTAGTGTATATCCGGCTGCCGGGAGAATACAACTACGATCTGCCAATTGATTATTGTTATCATCACTTAGCGAATGAGTGGGGGATCCTGTATTTGGATCGGGGCAATGCGCTGTACAATAGAGAGGGGCAGGTTGCGTATTCGAATCTGCCAAAATGTTATGGGCTGATGGCGTGCAGGGCGGCGCAGGCTGGAACGCTGAACACACTGAGTCTGGCGGAATCCGGTATTTTATCAGTGCAGGGAGAACCGCTGAATCTGACTGGAAAAAATGTGACGATTGGCTTTATTGATACGGGAATCCGCTATCAGGATGCTGTTTTTCGGGATTTTGCGGGCAAAAGCCGGATTGCGGGCATCTGGGATCAGACGATTCAGACTGGCGACCCGCCAGAGGGATTCGAATATGGAACGGAGTATACAAAAGCAATGATCGATGAAGCGCTTGCAAGTGACAATCCGCTCTCCATCATGCCAAGTACAGACGTAATTGGTCATGGCAGTGTGATGGCTAGCCTTGCAGCAGGCAGTTCGATTGAGGGCGGCAGTTTTATCGGCGCCGCGCCGGAAAGTCAGATTGTAGTCGTGAAGCTCAAGGAGGCCAAACAATATCTCAAAGACTATTATAAGATTCCGCCTGGGGTTCCCTGCTACAGTGAGTCAGATATTTTGCAGGCGATTCAATATCTGCAAAAATATGTGTTGATATTGACCAAACCGTTGGTGATCTGTATGGGGGTCGGTACGAGCTTTGGAGACCACACAGGCGGTGGGATGCTCGGGAATTATATTGATTATATCAGTATGCAGAAGAGCCGTGTTGTGGTGACTGCCGGAGGAAATGAGGGCAATGCGTCGCATCACTTCTTCGGAAATCTCAGCGAGCGTCAGAATTATCAGGATGTGGAACTTCGTGTGGGTGAAAATGAGAATGGTTTTATCATGGATTTGTGGGGAAATGTGCCATATTTCTATAATGCTGTCATACGTACACCCGGCGGGGAGACTGCGCGGTGGAATAATCCGAGAAGCTACATTCCCCAGGAGTTTACTTTTGTCTATGAGAGGACGCGGGTGGTGATCGAATATCAGCTTGTAGAGAATCTGTCTGGTGCGGAGGTGATTCGATTCCGCTTTTCTGAGCCGACGCAAGGGGTGTGGAACATCAGGATTATTTCTGAGGGAAATACGGTTGGCGGACAGTTTGATATATGGCTGCCAATCTCAGATTTTCTCTCGTCAGATACTTATTTTCTTGAACCTAGCCCCTATACGACCATCACAGAACCAGGATATGTGAACTCTGCGGTCACTGTGGCGGCATATCAGACTGGCAACAACAGCATCGCGCCGTCATCGGGTCGCGGTTTTGCCAGAGACAACGCCATTGTCCCAGAAATCGCTGCACCCGGCGTCAATGTCTCTACGCCGTATGGCGACCGAAGTGGAACCAGTGTCGCGGCGGCACTCACCGCAGGAGGCTGCGCACAGCTTTTGGAGTGGGCGGTCGTCAACAGCAATGATATTCTGGTCAATTCAGTGAATATTAAGAATTACCTGATTCGAGGGGCAGAGCGTGACAGGAATTTGGAGTACCCGAACAGAGAGTGGGGGTATGGCAGGCTCGACGTGGCGGGGGTGTTTGAGTTTCTGGCTGGGATTGGGCGAGGGGTGTAATAGGAATGAATTAGGAGAAGGGAATGTCTTTTGAAATAATGCGGACATTCCCTTTTGCGATATCTCGCATTTTGATTCATGAATTATTGTTGATATACGAAGAAGAATAGGGTATCATAGTTCTATAAAAGGAGGACGATGATATGGATTTTGCAAGGAATATAGATACGTATACAATTGAATACATTTATGCATTGCCAGATGGCGAGCGTGCAGAGCTTATTGACGGTCAGATTTATTCTATGGCTCCGCCCAATACACGGCATCAAAGGATATTGAATTATATCAATACAGAAATAAATATGTATATTAGAAAGAATAATGGTGAATGTGAAGTTTTTCCAGCGCCCTTTGCGGTTTTTCTGAATGATGATGACATGAATTATGTAGAGCCAGACATATCCGTGATTTGCGATAAAAACAAAATTTCAGACAAGGGCTGTCATGGTGCGCCGGATTGGGTCATTGAAATAATTTCACCAAGCAGCAGGGCGATGGACTATTTTACGAAACTGTTTCAGTATCAAAAATCTGGTGTGAGAGAGTATTGGATTGTAGATCCAATAAAACAACGTATTACAGTTTACTTCTTTGAGAAGGAACTGGTTGAAGAGTATTCCTTTGGCGAGGAGATTCCTGTCGGAATTTATGAAGGATTTTCTATCAAGGTTGAATAGAGAAGGTGTGTCAGCTTATGCTATAATCGCAGCCAGAAACTGTAAGAATCATTTTCATGAGAACTGAAATAATAAGCAACTGTAGGAAGCGGTTTGGGCAGTGTACGAAAGGAAAAGGATGGGAATAAGAATGAAAAGGAAACAGTATTATGTGCTATTTTTGTTATATGTCGTTGTAGTGGCTTTTGTGTTGTACTTAAACGGCGTATTTACAGGAGAATGGGAAGCTTCTGTCAATCTGATTATCAATGTTGGATTTTTGTTGATGATCGGGATTCTTTTTGGCATATCTTCTATTAGTTTTGGGAGGCTTGGGCAGGTTACGCGTGAGCTGGAGGAAGTCGGGCTGCGCTTGCAGGAGGAATATAAGGAGGCAGACGAGAAGAATCTTTGGCCAGCCTACAAAGATGATACAGCATTTTTCGAGCAGAAAGACTTGCAGGAGGCTTTTCAAAAATACCGTTTGCGGGTAAAAGGTTCCAAGACAAGGCGGCGTGCAGGTGCATTTTGTGATTTGGAAGAGTATATCAATGAGGATTTTCTGGACAGGGTTGGCATGAATTTCTATAATTCCGGTATTCCGGGAACTCTTACAGGAATGGGGATTTTGGGAACATTTCTTGGCTTGTCTATGGGTCTTGGCGCATTCAGCGGAGATGATATCTTTACGATTTCTGATAATGTGGGTGCCTTGCTCTCAGGTATGAAGGTGGCGTTTCACACGTCGGTATATGGAATTTTCTTCTCGCTGGTGTTTAGTATTATTTATCGGAGTCTGATGTCAGATGCGTATGAGACGCTGGAGGAATTTTTAAATGTGTTTCGCATGACCACGCAGCCGTCCGCAATGAAGGAGGATGAGACCGCTGCGACGATGCTTGTCTATCAGGCGGGTATGGCAAACTCGTTAAAACAGATGCTTGAGGTGATGAAGGGTAATGCGGCGGAACAGACAGCAGGCGTTGGGCGTATCGTAGATAAATTTACACAACAGATGCACGCGGCTCTGGATACGGATTTTAGGAAACTTGGCAATGTATTGAAAGATGCAGGCGAAGCACAGGCTGTCAGCACGGCAAATATAACGGAGATGGTGGAAGCTGTCACAGCCTTGGTGGAAGTTAATCGCAGCGTGCAGGAGGCGCTTTCAAACGTCATGGAAAGGCAAGAGGTGTTTGCCAAACAGCTTGAGGACCAGAAAGAAATGCTGGCAGATTTGTGCAGTGACATGAGTGATGAGATCAGCAGTCAGATCTACACATTTGAGCAGATGAGGAATTTATATGAAGAATAGGCGAAGAAACAGAAAAGCATACGCGGAGCACAGTTATTGGCAGTCGTATTCGGATATGATGGCGGCGCTTTTGCTGATTTTTATATTGCTGATCGCGATCACCCTTGCGATATACAGACAAAAAACGAATGATCTCGACCGGACAAGGCTCGATCTGAGCACAGCACAAAGCAAGTTAGATGCGACAATCGCAGATTTGGAATTTTCTAAGGCAGAGCTTGAGAAGTCCAATGAGGAGCTTGCACTGTCGCTGGCGGAATTGCAGCAGGCTTACGAACAGGCTGCGCTGACGCAGGAGGAATTAAACAATGCATACTTGGAGATCGAAAATGCAAAACAGGAGTTGACAACGACAAAGCAGGAATTGCAAGATATTGTCGGTATCCGCACAGATATTATCGGGGCGCTGCAATCAGCCTTTAGCAATTCCACGATGAAGGTGGATGCACAGACAGGCTCTATTACATTTTCTTCGGATGTGCTTTTCCGGTATAACAGTGCTTCACTCACCGCAGAGAGTAAGGAGACATTACAAAACATTATTCCGATGTATTTAGATGTGCTGCTTCAAGACCAGTTTCGTGATTATATTGCTGAGATTATTATTGAGGGGCATACGGACACGGACGGAGGCTATCAGAGCAATATGGAGTTGTCCTATGAGCGTGCAAATGCAGTGGCGGATTTCTGCCTGAACAAAAATAACGGACTCAGTGAGACAGAGATTACACAGTTACAAAAGCTTTTAACAGTCAATGGGAAATCATGGAGCAATCCGGTCTACCAACAGGACAGTGCGGGAAATCCTACTGAAAAGGTAGATATGTCAGCTTCCAGAAGAGTTGAGATTAAGTTTCGGCTGAAAGAAGATGAGATGATTAAGAAGATTGCGGGAATCTTGCAGCAGGAATAATTGAAAATAAACAGACGCCATGCATGAGTATGATGTTCGCGTTGCGTAACTTTGTTTGTTATGTTATACTTGGCATGTTGTTCCCCATGCAGATTGTCGTGACAAAAGAGCTTAACAAGGACATTCATATATGGGTTACGTCGCTGACCCGGACACTGGACAGAGCGCGGGCCAAGAAGCTTCTTGAAATCTGTTCAGGGCTAGAGGAGGACGATGACAGGCAGAACGCGGACTCTGTAGTAAACGTTTCATCGGAAGCAAACATAGAATTATTCAAGAACATGATACAGGAGGGGGATCAGATGTGTGAGGAATTAAAAGAACTGTTAGCGCCTGAGATAATAGAGTTTAAGATACGTCTGGATGAGCAGAATGAAAAGCTGGCGGATAATGCAGCTCAACTGGCAGATAAAGATGAAAAGCTGGCAAATAAGGACGCAGAAATAGCGATGCTCAAGAAAAAGCTGGCGGATTTTGGCATTGAGGTGTAGGAAAATCATTGCAGGTCATTTCTTTGAAGCAGTGTCGTCGGGGGCGGGCACATTCAGCAGGGTTGTTATGCCCTGCTGGAAGTTCCGTTTACCGGCGTTTTTTGTAGAATAACACAAGCATTTTACAATGCGCAGGAGGATAACACGATGGCAATAATCGGTATTGATCTGGGAACGACAAACAGCCTTGCCTGCATTTTTCGAAATGGCGGGACAGAGCTGATTCCCAACGAATTAGGAACATACAAGACGAGCAGTGTGGTGAGTCTCTTGGAGGACGGAACAGTGCTGGTGGGGGCAGCCGCAAAGGAACGGCTGATCTCGAATCCACAGAGCACTGCGGCGTCCTTTAAAGTCTGGATGGGCACGGAGCGTCTGATTCCTCTGGGCGGCAGGAGTTTTTTGCCAGAGGAGCTTTCCGCGCTGGTGCTGCGCCAGATCTTGCAGGATGCACAACGGTATCTGGGAGAGCCTGTGGAGGAGGCAGTGATCAGTGTTCCAGCGTATTTTAATGACAATCAGCGCAGCGCTACGAAGCTGGCAGCACAGCTTGCTGGCGTGACAGTAAAGCGCCTCATCAACGAACCCTCCGCGGCCGCCTTGTATCACCGCCACTGCACACAGGAGCAGGAGGACCGGCAGATGATGGTGATTGATTTTGGCGGCGGCACACTGGATGTAAGCATTGTGGAATGTTTTGAAAACATTATTGAGATCACCGCCATTGCGGGAGATAATCATCTGGGAGGAGATGATATTGACCGCGCAATTGTGTCCTATTTTTGTGCGCAGAATGGACTTTCAGAGGAAGGGCTGGACTTGGCTTCGCGGTCGTCTCTTTACCGGCGGGCGGAGGAG
>CAJUII010000128.1 GCA_910586405.1 uncultured Lachnospiraceae bacterium | reverse complement strand
AAACTGCACCAAATCCATGTCCTCATTAAAGGCAATCGTAAACTGTATTGTCCCCTCCTCATAGCTTCCGACCATAACAACGCCGCCATATGCCGCCTGCGTCTTCTCGTCAATATTTCCTACGAAAATGGTCTTGGAAATCTCCTGAAATGCCCCGCACTTATCCAGATACGGGTCACTCTGGGAGGCAAACTCCTCCTCTGTCAGAACTCTCTGAAAATCATCATTGCCCATTTCTATGATGCTCTGGTAATCCTTCTCATTAAAATAAGAAATTGCCTGTTCCGCTGCCTCTCTCACGGTGTCCTCCTCAAACTGTTCTGGCAGCGGCTGTGCACCGCAGGCAGTGAGCGCAAACAACATTACCAAAAGCACGGTTATCTTACAAAATCCTTTTTTCATACAAATCTTTCCTTTCCCAAATACTTTATTTACACGAACTACATCATTCAAATTCTAACACTAAGGAACTGTTCAGAAATTACTTGTGACAAGTATGCCGTATAAATGTTCAGCTGCAAAGAAGAAAATCGCAGGCATAGCGGGCTATGTCAAGATTTTCTGATGACGCAGATGGACATTTAGACAAGTAATTGTCATGAGTAATTTCTTAACAGTTCCTAACTATTATCAGGAAACATCAATGTCACAAAAAACGTCTGTCCCTTCTGCCCTGTCTGTAATGTACCGTGATATTTCTCGACCGCATTCTGTACATTTTCCAATCCAATTCCCTCATGTCCAGCCTTTTCTGACAATCCGGGCACATAGGTTCCGCCAGTCGTGTTTGACAGCTTTATCACGCAGAAATCCTGTATTTGTTCTCCCCAAAGCTCAAGCTCAAAATTCTCTGATCCTTCTGCTGCTTCCAGCGCGTTATCCAAGAGATTTGCAAAGATTGTCGTCGTGTCCATCTCTGATAGAAAATCAAGCTGGACACCCCGAAGCTGGCAAGTCACCTGCTCCTGCCGAAGCGATTTTAATTTATCATTCAAGATAATGTTCAGCATACGGTTATCCGTATAATATGTCATACCCAGCGCATTGAGCATCTGGTGCACGTCCTCGAAATACCCCTGAGATTCAGCAAATTTCTGAGACTGTTCAAGCATCTGCAAATGGTTTCGGATATCATGAATGACCTTGCGCGACTTGGCATAGTTTTCTTCCAAATCCGCATAAAATTGATGGGTCAGTTCATTCTGCTGTCGCATCAGCTCCAACTTATACTTCAATTCCTGTGTCTTGGAAACATCATGCCAGAAATAAAAACAATACAGATTGATCACCAGCACCAGCGCACAGTATACGATTAACCATTCGTACCCAAAGCGCATAAAAAATACATCAGCGCTAACCGTAAACCAGAATATCAAAATCATGCTGATGACGGGCACCAGAAGCATTCCCCGCAGTTTAAACCGCGGCTGCACCGACACAAACCGTTTTTGAATCAGTATACGGAACACAAATATGGTAATAAGCAAAAATCCCGCTTTTAGCATAATCATCGTGTAAACATACGTTATCTGTTCCAGACTGAACACCGCATAAAGTCTCGCGGCTGCCATGATAGAAATCACCTGTGTCGCATACATGAAAAACATGAAGCCAAGCTGATAGAGAATCCCCGCCTTGTCCCGGTGATACAGCAAATATCCTGTCAAGACATAGTAAACTGACAGCACCGCCATCGTAAGAAAGTCATTGTGTCCCAAATTTGGAAGCAGGACTGTCAGCGCCGCATACCCTGACCATGCCGCAGCTCTGAGAATGCGCAGCCGCCCATGCTTTCGCACCGCGTACTTATTTGACGGCATCAATGAGACAATATACCAAGAACACAGCGTCAGCGAGACAATATCCAGCAGAAAAAATAAAATACTTACAATCGCCTGTCTCGTCATTCCACTTCCCTCCTCTGCCGTTCGAGCCGCTCTGACAGGTAGTTCGTCAACTCCTGTTTCCACGCTCTTTGCTTTTTCTGCGACAGCGGGATACTGTCGCCGTTATCGAGAAAAATATCAAGATTCCTGACATTTTTCACATGAAGAAAATTGACGACAAAACTTTTGTGCGGCATTGAAAATCCCAAGGAGGAGGTGCGGTCATAGATACTGCTGATTTTCCCCCTCATCGTATAAACTCCGTTCAATGTCACCAGCCGAATCTTCCGGTCAGTAAATTCAAAGTAACAGATTTCCGCTGCATCTACACACACAATTCCTTCATTTGTTTGAAAATCCAGAATCGTCCTCTTGTCCGTTTTTTTTACATATTGGAAAATTTCATCCAAAAGGTGTGTCAACTGTGCCGGAGAAATCGGTTTGAGCAAATACTGGAACGCATGTACCTCAAAAGCGCCTGCCACATAATCCCGGTACGACGTGAGATAGATAATCTTTGTCTCATGATCCTTTTTTCGAATCCGCCTGCCCGTCTCAATCCCGTCGATTCCCTGCATGTCAATATCCAGAAATATCACGTCAAAAAAATCATACGCCGAAAGCAATGCCTCTCCCGATAAAAAGCACTGCACTTTCACATCAGGCTTCCATCGGCTGACTGTCTCTGACACCATATCACAGACCATTTGTTCGTCATCACATACTGCAATCTGATGCATTTTTAAATTCCTCTTTATCTAAATTTATTGATATCTTTTGCAAAAGATATTATCAGTATATCAAATATTTCTGAAAAGTAAATTTTCATGGAACGAAAGATAAAAAAGAATGTATGAAATACAGATTTTGACACATACTGATGCTGAATATCAAATAGTTTAGAAAGGCATGGTTATCTAAATGTATCAAGATTTTGAACAAAACAAACAATATATGGCAGAGCTGCTACACGCGGAAAACTCCTTTGATATCGTGAGCCGTGATGTGCTGATCGGAGACAAAAATGCGGTGTTTTACTTCGTTGACGGGTTCTGCAAAGACGTGCTGATGCAGAAACTATTGCAGTTTTTGATGGGATTAAAAGCCGACGACCTTCCCCAAACTGCAACGGAACTCAACCAGCTCATGCCTTACGTCGAGGTAGATCTCACAAATGACTTTCATGAAATCGCCAAAAACATTCTTTGTGGTGTGTTCGCTATTCTTATAGATGGTTTTGACGAATGTATCTTAATCGACTCCCGCACTTATCCTGCCCGCGGTGTGTCAGAACCTGAGAAGGACAAGGTGCTGCGCGGTTCCAAGGACGGATTTGTAGAAACTGTTGTCTTTAACACGGCGCTGATTCGCCGCCGTATCCGAAGCACCGACCTGCGCATGGAGATGCTGAGCGCCGGCAAAGCATCCAACACAGACATCGTTCTATGCTATATGGACAGCCGTGTCGATCAAGAATTTTTGAGGAAAATACGCGACCGCATCAATGACATTAAAGTCGATGCGCTGACACTGAATCAGGAAAGCCTTGCGGAATGCCTCTACACCTCAAAATGGTATAACCCCTTTCCAAAATTCAAGTACACGGAACGTCCAGACGCGGCCGCAGCGCAGATTCTAGAAGGAAATATTATCATTTTGGTCGATAACTCGCCCTCTGCCATGATTCTGCCAATGAGTATTCTGGACATGATACAGGAGGCGGACGACTACTATTTCCCGCCAGTCACAGGCTCATATCTGCGACTTTCGCGCTTCCTGATTTTGATACTGACTTACTTTATCACACCAACGTTCTTGCTGATGATGCAGAATCCCGACTGGATTCCGCCAGCCTTTGAGTTTATCGTGGTCAAGGAGGATATCAATGTGCCGCTGATCTGGCAGTTTCTAATCCTAGAACTTGCGATCGACGGTCTGCGGCTTGCGGCGGTCAACACGCCCAATATGCTCTCAACCCCCCTGAGTGTCATGGCAGCGTTGATTCTAGGCGAATTTTCTGTCAAGAGCGGTTGGTTCAACGCAGAAGTCATGCTGTATATGGCGTTTGTCGCCATCGCAAACTACACGCACCCCAGTTACGAGCTTGGCTATGCCATCAAATTTTTCAGACTCATCAATCTCGTCCTGACGGCGCTGTTTCAAGTGTGGGGCTATATTGCGGGCATTATCCTGTTCTTTGCTGCCATTATCACAAACAAGATGGTATCCGGTCAGAGTTATCTCTATCCGCTGATTCCGTTTAGCTGGCAGAAGCTCAGCCATGCACTGTTCCGGCACCGGCTGCCCAAGTCTGCGGAATAATCATGTATCACTAAAATAAAGAAGCAACCCTGTTACTTCATACAGCGTTGCTTCTTTGCTTTGTCTTTATCAAACACTTAATTTTTCCCTGTCGAGCCAAAACCTCCGCGGTTTGCCCCTGTCAGCTCAGCGACCTCCTCAAATTCAACCTCTGGCTGCTGCTCCATAATCCGAAACTGGCAAATGCGGTCATTCAAGTGAATCACCGTGTCGCGCATCGCATACATCGGCACAAACCACTGGTCCTCATTGCCACAGTATCCGCCCTCACCGGTCTCGCGGTCCGGTCCGTCAATCACCCCCTGATGATTCACCTGTATCAGCCCAAAATTTTTGAATGTAGAGCTTCTGGGAACGACATGTGCCTCATAGCCTCTTGGAAGCTCCACGGCAATTCCAAGCGGAATCAGCCTGAACTCCCCTTGCTTCATCTCGACCTCCTCCGATGCCCGCAGGTCAATCCAGTTTCCTTTTGAAATTTTCTCCAGCTTCTGTACTTTATCTGTAAAATACTTTATCTTAATCTTCACGTATGCCTCCTCAATAAGCCTTGTTTATGCCTCACATGCATTTTTCTTGATTGCACAACTGCCGTTTGCGCTAAATGGTATGATATTCTGCTCTGACATTCCTGTCGTTTCACGCCCCATGGGTATGTCATCATGATCACCACAGTGGAGTATCGGAACCAACGAATCGGGCTGCGCAAGCGTCGCCTGTACATGAATGACACGCTGGTTGCTGCTTCCCTTCCACAAAAGCGTCGCATCCTTCTGCTCCTGTATAAACTCACCGTCAACCAGAACATCAATGTATTTCATCAAAGAGGATTTCCTGATATTTTCCCACACATCGCCCGTGTAGAGCCATATATTTTTGTCAGGGTACTTCTCTTTGATTTCTCTTGCAAGCGCTTTCACGCCGTCCCGGTTCGCACAGTGCAGTGGGTCGCCGCCAGAAAACGTAATTCCTTCTATATAGGGCTTGTCAAGCTGCTCAAAAATCTCTGCCTTGGCAGCATCATCAAACAGCAATCCCCCGTCCGGGTCCCATGTCATAGGATTCTGACATCCCTTGCAGCAATGTTCGCAGCCTGCCAGCCACAAGACAACGCGAAGCCCGTCACCATTTAACATATCATCCTTCGTGATATTATGATATCTCATCTCAACTCAACCCTCCAACTATTTTTACATACTGACGCGTTCTGCAATCTCTGCCATCTTTGCATCATTCAGCCTTGTATCGCCATGTACGCGCGAGTACGACAGATACCCATTCATACGGTCGATCTTGGTCAGATTCTTGCTGCCGCACTTCGGACATACATCCATCTCCAACTCCTGATGACCACAGTCATCACAGTATGCCAAGGACAAATTAACGCCCTCGTAAAAGCCCATTTCCATCGCCCGCCTGACAAGCGTTTTGATCGCAGAAATATTGTAATCAATCGGATATTTTACGTACTGAATCTTACCGCCGTTTGACAGCTCCCAGAATCGGTATTCCAAGTCCTGCTTCTCAATCGGTGTGATTTCCTCTGTCACATGACAGTGGAAGCTATTGCTGACGTACTCCCTGTCCGAAACGCCCTCCACAATGCCATACTGTGCGCGGAACTGCTTTACCTGTAACCCGCACAAATTTTCCGCGGGCGTTCCGTAAATCGCATACAGATTGCCGTCCTCCTCTTTGAAGCGGTTCACTTCTTTATTAATATACTCAAGCACCTCAAGCGCAAACGCCCCATCCTCCACAAGCGATTTGCCATTATATAACATCTGTAACTCATTGAACGCAGTGATGCCAAACGACGCCGTCGCGTACTTTAACAACGGTTTGATCTTGTCCGACAGTTTGAGATGTCCGCCCAAAAAACCACCCTCACAGTACGCTAATGGATTGGTTGAAGCGCGCATATTTCCGAGATAGGCATACGTTCTGATATGAAGCTGCCGTATTAAATTCAGATAATAGTCAAGCACCTCATAAAAGTCCCTGCTCTCCTGCCTTGCCTTTGCGAGAATCATTGGCAGGTGCAGTGACACCGCGCCGACATTAAAGCGTCCGACAAACACCGGCACATCCTTGTCATCGGCTGGATGCATACCGCCCCGCTCATACCACGGCGAGAGAAATGCACGGCATCCCATCGGAGAAATCACCTTGCCGTACTGCTTGTACATGCTGGCGATATACCCTTTTCCTGTCAGGCTGAGCCAGTCGGGATACATCGTTTTGGCAGAACATTTCACACCAGCCTCAAACACATCTTCAAGCGGTTTTCCTGCACCGTGAAGATTTTCATCATATAAAAATACAATCTTCGGGAAAAGGACTGGCTTCTTGCAGTCTTTCTTGCCCTGTCCCTTGCGCCTGACATTCAACATCTGTATCGTTGCCATTTTGGCAAAGCGCTCTGTTCCGATTCCGGCAGTGACTGTGATAAACGGATAGTCGCCGCGGCTGCTCGCCACAGTATTAAACTTGTACTCCCAGCCCTGAAAGCCCTGTTCAAACTCCCTCTCCACGTCAGCGATTGCCACTTCCTCCGCCTTTTTCTGGTCTATGCCGAGTCCGACATACTTCTCAACCGCCGATTGATAGGTCTTTTCTGCGTAGGGCGCAAGGATTTTATCCACCTCCGGCACCGTGAATCCGCCATACTGCTGGCTTGCCGCACTGAGCACGATATCACCGATCACATCAAATGCCACATCGAGCGATTTCGGCTCATTGTACCAGATATTTCCCATCTCGAAGCCGCCGGAAAGTACATGCTCTACATCAAACAGACAGCAGTTCATCGTATCGCGGCGGGCCGACATATCGTGAATATAGATATAGCCGTCCCTGCACGCCTGAATTTCCTCCGTCGTGAGAAAAAACTTTTGATAAAGCTCTTTGTTAAACTGGTTAAAAATAAGGCTCCTTTTCGTCGAAACGAGCGCGGAGTCCGTATTGGCATTCTCCTTATCGCCTACATACATGATGGACTGACTCTTCTTATACACATCATCCATCATGCGCACAAAATCCTGTTTGTAATTCCTGTAATCGCGATAGCTCTTCGCCACAACAGGCTTCACATCCTCCAACGCACTCTCCACAATGTTATGCATCACCGGAATGGGAATCCGGCTGGTGTCCATCCCGTCAACCTTGTCGATCACATCCTGACAGATTTGACGCTTCTCGGCATCTGTGAACTTCGTGAGTGCACGATAGGCAGATTTTCCCACCGCAGTGATGACCTTCTGCACATTAAATGCCTCTTTGCTGCCATCCTTTTTGACGACATAAACGGTCCTTTTCGGCTGATAAAGCACACTGTAATCCATTTCCTCGCTCATTTCAATCCTACTCCCTTATACGTTTTTTCTTGATATATAGTATATGTTATTTAATAACTATACTATATATAGTGTCTGTATATTAGTATAGTGCAATCATATCTGGTTGTCAATCGTTATTGCAGTGAATGAGGAAACTTTCATAA
>CAJUII010000127.1 GCA_910586405.1 uncultured Lachnospiraceae bacterium | reverse complement strand
AATATCCTCTTGTATCCCTTGTCATGCGCATTGTCGGTATGATTTTTCTGTGTGTTCTTTATCCTGCACAGTCATGTGTTTGCCAATCTCCTGTTCTGGTAAGTTTTTATAAGTATCTCCTGTAATCATAGTATCACAGGTATTCTGAAGTTTCAATCAACAGTATCTTGTTAATTCTACATCGAACCTACAGTGAATCCCGAAAGTTTAACACTTGTTGAGCGAATAGAGGCTGCACAAAATGCATCAAATTATGTCGGAAATAACCGGCTGAATTTGTATATAAAAAAGCAGCCACACGGTAGCAATTTTCTACTGTATAGTTGCTTTTTCTCGGCTTGAGGGTTTGGCACGGGGTTACTCACTCTTTATTGGCGGTTGTTGATAGAGCTTTCTGTTCACTTCTTTTTTCAAAATTTCGATCTCTGCTTTTGCAGCTTCTACACCGCCGTTTTCTAATTGGCGCTCTATTCGCTCGATAATAGATAACTGATCGAACAAATTACCATTGTATTCCTTTTCATTAGATGGCATACCACTCGCCTCCTTCACAATTAAGAAACTCGTTTTTGTTATATGGACAGTATATCACATATGAACTATGATATCTATATTTTTCCTGTTAAATTCAATATAATATCCAAAAAGTACAAACTTGTATGCAGTTGCGGTGTATCTGATCTACATTGCGGTATATTTTATCGGACATCATTATTTTGAAATATGGAATGTATCTGTGATTTTCTCGGAATTTCTAATTGCGACTGCAATTGTCATCTTGATCTGTATTCAGAAGCTGGCCCGGAAAGAATAGGGATATTGGAGCAAAAGGAGTTTGGCGCATTTGGTATACTTGCGCACAACTCCTTTTGTCAAATTTTATTTATTTTTTTCGATGAATTTTACTGCGCTGCTGTTTACGTTGTAATTTTTTGGATAATGTGTTTGTCGTTTTCTCCTTCTCTTTTCTGGATTGGATTCTTTTCTCTGCAACAAAGACATAATATCCGTCTATTTCATGAACCTTAACGCCACCAAAGATAGAAGTCAGCTTATTTTTGTACCAGTCAAGTCTCTTTGTAACCATAACCAGTTTTCCGCCTATAACCAATTTTTTATATCCAACCTCAATAAAATGTTTTGGAACAGAAAAATCTGCGTGATAGGGTGGATTAGACAATATCAGTGTAAAATCCCCTTCTTCTATATTATTGTAGCCATCACTCACTCTAATTCTAATATTGGGCACATGGTTCCTGCGCAAATTCATTGTTGCATACGCTATCGCCTGCTCAGAAACATCACACATTACGACGTTTTCTTCACCGATCAGTTTGCCTGCTAGTATACCTACAATGCCATACCCACAACCCAAATCCAGTACTTTATCACACGGTGAGAAATCTACAACTGATAACATGGCTAATGTCCCATTGTCAATCGAATTGGGCGAAAAAATTGAAGGTGACGTCTCAAATACCATATCAACATCTTTAATTCTTGTAGAAATCATCTGTTATGCCTCCAAATTCCAAGTGTTTATGAATAGTTTATCGTTATTATCTTACCACAAAAGCCTGCACAATGCCATGATATTGAATGTCTTTCATTGCTTATATGGCAATGATCACATGAAGTCAGACATCTCTATCCCCTCGATTGATAGATTTATTTTTTTGAAAACTGCATCACTGCTTAAAATATAGATCTCATTTTTCCCTTGTTTAAACAATATCGTTTCATCTGCCTGCATGTTATCGCTGTCGCATAAAACATGTTTTGTACCGTCTGGACTGATCTGTACAAGCTGGTATGTACCTGTCTCTAATGTAATGTTATAGGAAATGGTAACTTCTTTATCCTGCCCTAAATCAACTGAAAACAACTTACTGTCCTCGTTTACCTGCACATCTTTTCCCTTTAAAATGGAGTGGTCAGAGGAGGTCCACCCTCTTTTCAGAGATTTTCCAACAATGCTTTTCGGATTTTCAGCATTTTCAGTGCTGTTTGACGCTGCATCACCAGATAGTTCCAATGATTCTTCTGGCATCGTTTCGCTGTCTGCATCCTGCGGCTTACTAGACAAAGTTTCACCGGTCAAATCTGACTGTTCTTCTGACATCGTTTCGCTGTCTGGACCTTGCATATTGTGCTTGCCAACAAGCATAAAATGTTTTTCTCCGTTGTTGTCTGTATAAAATTCAAATACGTTGTGGTCTCCAATTTTACATGCTGTGAGCAAGGTACACAGCGAAAGTCCCAACATAAACACACAGCTTTTTTGATAAGTTCTTTTCATAATACGCACTCCTCTCATCTTTCTATCCTGATGCAACATAAGTTTAGAGATTCAAAATATTACAGTACTTTTCATAATAGCCCTCAATCCTGCTTCTGGCAATTCCTGCTTGATATCCTTTTTCGATCTCATCGGAATAAATGCTGGTATCAAACGGCAAAAAATGACCTTTCTTAGCTGGAACAATCTCAAAAGTATTTTCATCTATAGATTTCACATTCTGCATCTGCCCTATACTTTGCCGTATTTTGCCGGGAGTCGGTGTGATGAGTCCTTGACTTTTTGGTTTTGGTATCTGCATTTTTTGGTAAAAATCCTGTATATCTTTTACTGTAAACTGCTCGATTCCATAATAATGAAACATGAGAACAAGTTCTTCGAGCTGTAAGCTAAATGGCGAACAAGAGAAATCAACCTCAAATGATTTACAGTAATAAATAACTTCTTTCTTGTTTAATTTTGTCCACTCCATGTTTTCCCTCCCTTAGGAACTGTAAAAAATATCCTGCGCAAGTTGCACCGGTTATTTTCCTACAGTTCCTTATTTCAAGTCACAATTTAATTGTTCAAGAATTGTTTCGTACATCTCCGCCCAGTCAGGAAACCCGTTGTTCCTGAACAAAACGATAACATTCTGGATCTGCTGCAGCAATTGTTCCTGCGTTATGGTAATCCAATAGTTATCGTCTTGATAAAAATCATTCTCGAGCCATTCATAGCGTTCATATGCTTGTTTGTTCGCATCTATGCCCCACTCATAGACCTCTACTGGTCCAAAACATCCTTTTGAGATGAGAATGATATTTCCGTCCTGGTTTGGCATAAGTCTGGGTTTGTTATAAACCCATTTTTCTATATACACGGTTTTATTTTTCAAATGTATTCTAAATTCTTCTCCTTTTGATATAATTCGTTAAAATAAGCGTTCTCTTCCAACAGCTCAGAAAAAGTTCCACTGCCGACAATGCTTCCCTCCCGAAAGACATAGATTTTGTCAAAATCGCGAATGGAAGTTAGGCGGTGGGCAATTGCAATCACGGCTGCATCTTTTACCTGTGCCAAAACATTTTTCATAACAATGTGCTCTGTGACATTGTCGAGCGCGGATGTCGCTTCATCCAAAACGACAATCTCTGCATGGTCAAACCATAGTCTAGCCAGTGCAAGCCGCTGCTTCTCACCGCCAGACAGACAAGCTCCCTTCTCACCGATTCTCGTGTCAAGACCACAGTCCAAAGCTGCAAGCAGTGGCAGCAGTTGTATATTTTCGAGACTCGTATAGAGTTCGTCCTCCAGGACTTCCTTCTCAAAAACCAGATTTTCTCTGATTGTACCATCAAATACGGGTGTGTCCTGAGAGAAATAAGACACCTTTTCATACAGCGATTCCAGCGAGAACCTTTTTAATGGTTTATCATCAATCAGAATTTCGCCAGACTCATACTTGAGCAAGCCGATTAATATTTTTGCCAATGTTGATTTTCCAGAACCGGACTCCCCGACAAATGCCACCTTTTGCCCCTTCTGAATTGTCAGACTCACATTGTTTAGTATTTTCTTGTTATTTTCTGCGATATTTTCATAACTATAAGAAAATGAAACGTTTTCAACACGAATTTCATTAGAGAACGCATCAAAAAGTTCTCCTTCCTGCAGCTGCCTGTCCTCCTTCAAATCCAGCAGTCCTTCAAACCGTACCCATGCGGCTTTGTCCAATTTGTACTGAATATATATGACATTTAATATGGCAATGGGCGTGTATGCGTTGTCAATCAGCGTGATGAGCGCAACGACAGAACCAACGGACAACTGGCGGTTGTTCCACGCATAGACCATAAGCCCGATATCCAGGCAGGCAACCAACAAGGCAAATATGGTAAAAAAGGCTTCATGTATCATGGTCATTTTGACTTTTGATGCCACGATGCTTCGCTTGGCACGGGACGCCCTATGAAGCTCGGTTGGAAATTGATGCTTCATGCGAAAAACAGGCATTTCCATAAAGCCACGCACGAGGAAATGATTGAGCTGCTCCTCGTTGTTCAATATCTTTTCTTTAATCTGATACAGTCCCTTCAGCAGTAAATTGGTCACAATAAAAACTACGACATACCCTGCAAGCAGAGAATATGTTATCTTGGGGTCGATTTTCCAGATAAAAAATAAGCTGAACAAAATCGTTGGAAGTATTTGTCTGACAACGCAGAACCAAAAGTTATAGAGGACTCCTTTCCCTGCATTGGCGCCGTTTTCAATCTGCTGTACTAATTTCCCTGTGCCGAGCTTTTGGTATTCCGCATAATCCATTCTGCCAATTTTCTGTAATGCCAGCAGTTTAAAATCCAGATAAATCTCATTGGACAGTTTTGCCGTCGGGTACTCATCCAGATAATTCATTCCATAATTGATAACAAGCACCACACCGTACAACAGTATTCCAGAAATGGTTATTGTTCGTTCTGTCAGACCGTCTACAATCCTTTGAAAATAGTCCGCCTTATAATTTGCCATAAATGCATTCAACAATCCAATTGCCAGATATACAAGAATCCAAATTTTATTTTTTCTTACAATTTCTTTCATATAGCGCATAACTGTACTCCTTTACTAAATTCAATCATTCTGCCACCTATTCGTGTCTTTGAATCAGTACAGTTGCGACTGTCAGCAAGTTCAAAGTTCCTCAGCACAATCTGCTAACAGTTTTGATCAACTGTACTGAGTAGTTATCTCGGATTAATTTCTTCAAGTGTATTCACCTCCAATGCTGTTTGAATCTATATTGTATTTCTTCTTAACCATTAAGACATCGCCTGAAAAACGTCTATACTATCGGCATGATATCCACACTGCTGTTCATATTCCTCAGAGTGAAAGGCTGTGACAATAATGTCACTTTTGAAGCTATGACTAAAGGTACAACAGCAAATAAAATCATCTCCTAGCAAAGCTTTTGGATTATTATGCAAAACTATGTAATAATAAAATCTTTTTAACAATACATTTCCAATCTTCAAATTGTCACAATAACACGGATATCCCATGAAGGTATTTCCTGATGCTGATGTAAATTTCTTCGGTTTTAATCTGCCCTCTTGTATATTCTTCAAAAGTACAGAAGTCTGCACATCATCAAATCCTAGCGCACCAGTAGTAATTATAGTATTCGTTGCCCCTGTATCAAATTTTATAGATACAAAATCTTTTTCATTCTTCTGTATATCCAAAGAGGTTCTATAACTTCTGGTTGTCTTGTTGTATCTAAAATGAATCAATGCTGCAAACCTCCTCTTCAGGAATACCTCTGTACAAACTTGTATCCTGTCTGTTTTTATTAATCTCATTTAACTTTGCATTAAAACGTTTATCTTTTGCATATGCCAGGACATAGATTACATCATTGTCTAGTGCTTGTCTGTTTCTGACAAACAATGTATCTAGCCCTATATGTGTGTCCAGCCATGCCCATAAATCTGTTTTGTATGGCTCTTCAAAATAAATAATTCCTTCCTCTTCATATGTTTCTGCCACAGACACCCCTGCCTTTCCCATTATTATATACAACAATATTTTAATATTCTATCTAATTCCTTGCCAGCACATTACTTCACCGCAACAATCACAGAAAACTTTTGACAGGTATAGACGCATTTGACAAGGTCAAATCCGCTGTGTATAAGCCACTGTGTCTCCTGTTCTACAGAGCATTCTCTGTCTAATTTCCTGCGTTCCCGCCACAGCGCGATATCCTTGTCTGTCAGGCCACGGTCTGACAACTGGTTTTCCCAATAGGCGTCAAACCATCGATTCAGTTCAGGCTGACCTGCACAGAACTGGTCATAGTTTACGAACACGCCTCCCTGCGGCAGTCGGTCATATAGTTCTGAAAATAAGTTCTTTTTCTCCTTATCTTCCAAATGATGAATAGACAGTGCTGAAATCACTGCATCAAACGCCGCGTCGGGCAGCTTATGACTATAATTACCGACTTCATAGGATATGGTTTCTATGTGGTCAAAGCGTTTGCGGGCTATGTCCAGCATATCATCAGCGATATCGACAAGGATATATTCAGCGCCGGGAAAATGCTGATACCAATAAGAAGTCAGTAATCCCGTTCCCGCCCCCAAATCAATAACTCTGTTTGGTGCGTCTATATTTGACGTGATGAACGCTGTTGTTTTCAGGTAAAATTCGTCAAAGCAGGGAATAAATTTCTTGCGGTTTACATCATATTCTCTTGCGATTTTGTTAAATTGTTCTTGTATATCCACACGCATATCCATTTGTAATACCTCTTATTTTGTATTCCTCTTTCTGTACTTCTTTTCGATGACGAGCACATAAACCATCATGGCAGCAATGCTTTCGATCATGACCCCCACTATGGAGAGCATTGCCCATGCGGAATTTTGCCCTGCAAGCAGCGGAAAGCCTAAGACCATCAGCACAACGCCAAATGTGCCAAACAGCTTCGACATCGCATGGTTATACTTTTTAATATCCGTAACTTCAAACATCTCCGCGTTTACCCAAAATCCCATTGGTCTTGGTTTCTTTGAAAACCATGCATAAACAGCCCAGCAAAGAAATGCCACCCCAATCATACAGACTACTATAAAACCCAATATCCGCCCCTCCATGTTCACACCTCCATAAAATGAGAAATTATCACGTCTGTTATTTTGTCAATGGACGCGCCCAGATTGCTTTCGCCCCAGCCTAATTCCCAGCGGTTCTCATCAAACACATCTGAAATCACATAGATTGCTGACGCTGCGCATTTTCTATAGTTTGCGATTGTAAATAGCCCTACGCCTTCCATCTCCACGCATAAAGCGCCTTTTTCCCTGTAGTCTATAATCTGCCCCCATGTCTCGTGGTATCCCGCGTCGGTGGTCCAGTGTTTTCCCCTTCGAAATGAAATGGCATTTTGGGTGAGAAGCCTGTCAAGACCGTCTGTCAGTGCTTTCGTGGCGTCGATGATCTCCTCATCAAATCCATACAGTCTTGCAACCGCTGTGTCATTGTATGCACCGTCTGTCAGCACGATATCTCCCGGCTTCAAATCGGTCTGCAAACCGCCCGCAAAACCTATGTGAATCAATTCCTCAACGCCGCCCGCAATCAAATCCTCCGCCTGCGTTGCAATTGCGGGCGAACACATATGCCCTTTGATAAATCCGACTTCTTCATTTTCATAAAATACGTAGAGTTCTCCGCCCAACGGATATCTATATTCCCCGCAATTTCTGGAAAGCATAGTATCATAAAAGCTGTCTGCCAGCAGAAATACTCTTTTGGGGATATGGATAGTATCCATATCATAGCCAGCATTTTCCAGCTCCAGACGAACGATTTGGGCAGGGTCTGTCAGTACGTCATTCTTGTTTATAGTGTTATTTTTATTCATATGTATCTTCTTTCCTTTCCTAGTAAGTGAACGATTGTCCGCCTCTCAGTTCTAGTATATGAAAAATTCGACAAGAACACAACCTGTTTTCATGAATTTACCTTGTCATTTGTATAGAAATCCTTTATTATTATAATAAATTACCAATACAACAGTTTGAAAAAATTG
>CAJUII010000126.1 GCA_910586405.1 uncultured Lachnospiraceae bacterium | reverse complement strand
CGGCAGGGTGTTTCTTGCAGCATACCGCGCAGGAGACGCTGCACAGAGATGGTGGATAGAAAAATAATATAGAAGCGAACGCATCATGGAAGCCGCACCGCTGTCTGGCCAGAGTACAGACAGCGGTGCGGGTGTTTTAATCTTCTCGCACTCGCACAATCAATTCATCACGCCGGTTGACGCCGGTCTTGTCAAAGATATTCGACACATGCTTTTTGACTGTGGTCTCCGAGATGAAAAGCGCTTCTGCGATCATGGCATTGGATTTTCCCTGTATGATGAGCTGCGTGATTTCCGTCTCGCGCCGGGTCAGCGCATACGTCACGGCAAATTCATGGATGCCAAGCTTTTTGGGAGCAGGGACTTGCCGTGTGGAAGCGCCCGTTTCAAAGACCGTGGTTTCTGTCTCAGAAGTAGTCTGCGCTACAGATTCGTATGAAACATGTTTCTGCTCGATCAAAGTCTGCGTACTGTACAGTACCTTATCAGATTCTAAGGTGTCAGACTTTGACTGATCTGAACGAATCACAGTCTGCTCGCCGCAGTCAGATTTCTCCGTGTTCTGTGCCTCCGCCCGCTCTGTCAGAAGAACAAACAGGCAGAAGCTATACAGCACAGGGCGAAAGCACAGGGCGATATCGCCGAGAAGCCCCGTATATCCAGCCTCATTTTGAAATCTGGCAAAGAGCAGCAGAAAGGTCTGTATAAAGCCTGTGTCGATTGATTTTCTGCCAAAGATATATAAAAGTTCCTGCCTGCTGATGCCTGCCTCGTAATAAGGAAGCGTCAGAAGCAGAGTGCCTACCAGTGTCAGGAAGAGCAGGCGCAGATCAACTAGCACAAATAGATTAAAATCAAGAGCACAGGCCAATATAAAAACATATAAGAGAACAGAGAGCGCTGTCTGCCACTTTTTTTTCATATCCAACCTCCATATTTGTGAAATCTGTGTGGAATTAGGTCGTGTGATCCAAGCTGCTGTCTGTGTTGTTCACGGTGCTGGGCACGTCAGTATTCTCGGGTAGCATATGCAGGCGCACCATAAGGCGTGCGCGCAGCGGCAATAGCAGGATGTTCAAAAAAGCGGCATATAGGAGTGAAATCAAAGAAATGCCGATGTATGCGCTGTGCATTTGGATGTCATTCTGTGAAAAGATGAAAATTAATTGTAGTATTGTGTCCAGAATGCCCGTTGTCCAGAGTGCCTTGCTGGCGAGCGTTACAGCTTCGATCGCCCGAAGCAGTTCTGTCCGGCTGCACGCGGCACTGCGTTTGGCGCTTAAACGGAATGCGTTGTTGAAATCGCGCAGAAGCCCAGCGCTCAAAAGAATCGGCAGGGTGAACAGAAGCAGCAGAATCAGGCTCGTAGGGTCAAGGTAGCTGACGATGCTTCCGTTTATTTTGAGAGCAGCATATCCAATACAGAACAGTACAAAAAGCAAGAGAGACAATAAATACATGGAATACCTCCTTTCTCAATTCAGGTATGTCTAAAATAGTGCTGTCACTGTAAGTTTAGCGCATATTTCAGTATTTGTGAATGCTACTTTAGCAGTACAAGTGGTAGTATTTTTCTACTTTTCGGCCCATTTATCGATGTAGGAGGATAATGTGTCGAATTTGTCGTCATAGATCAGGTTCAACAGCGCGTCCAGCTTTCGGAGTGCCTGTGTGATAACGCGTGGCTCGCAAAGTGCCTGCTCGATGGCGACAGCAAGCTCGTTGAGGTCGAGCACCTTGATATAGCCGTCGGGATAGATGACCACGTCGGCGAGCAGGTCTGTGACGATCAGTGCATTATTGGACTGCTGATAGGCGTAGTCCACGATGTCACAGTACCAGTACAAAAGCGTGTTGTCCTCGCGGTAAAATTTGCTCACCTTGTAGCCGTGTTTTAGAAAGTAGCAGGAGTAGCCATGATGAAAGTCGCGGCGCGGTTTTAAGGTGTTCCAGCTCGTGATGATGATGTCGTCGGTCTGCTCTAGGATGATGTCATCTTTTAATAAAATGCATTCATCGGGTATCATGCGTTTGCGATAGATTTTTACGTGATCCATGACGTGTATTCCTCCATAAAATGTTTACAAGTTCTATTATAGTGTACCTCTTTTCAGGAAGGGCTTCAATGTTTTTGTAGGGGAAATTAAAAATCAGAAATATCCGTTGCACTTTGCGCATTTTTAACGTATAATCATTACAGTTGTCGAAAAAAGTTTTCGGAAATAGAATAATGAAAAAATAATAAGGAGGCGATAGCATGAGACAGTTTTTTGGAATGAGCCAGAGCGGTGATCTGACAGAAGCAGTCAGCGGACTAGACAATCCTCAGTTTATTATGCTGATGTCAAATAACGCCCAGTTCGAGACGCATGTAAAAGCACTGGAAAAGCTTTACCCTGGAGTTCCAAGTATCGGATGTATCGGAATGAGTTATGATGTCAGAATGGTGGAAGAGGGGGTTGGTGTCGTCGCGTTTCTGGATGGCGTGGAAGCCGCGGCAAATGTGTTGGAACAGGTCTCATCTATGCCCGTTAAATATATCAGGCGACTTGAAAATGATGTGCTGAAAATCAACGGTTCATCAAGCGATACGGTCTGTATTGATTTCTGCGCTGGAAATGATGCGTGTGTGCTGACGACGATCAATACTGTGCTAAAGCACAGAGGAATTTCGCTGGTCGGCGGGACCGGAGACGCGGGAAAGGTTTCTGCGAACGGCAGGGTTTACGAGGACGCGGTTGCCTATGCGCTGGTGCGGAATCTCGGCGGACGCGTAAAGACCTACAAGGAGAATATTTACCGCAAGTATGGGAATTACCGTTTTATCGCCTCAGACACAGACAAGGAAAAATATGTGCTTGGAACGCTCAATGGAAAGTCGGCAAAGCAGGTGTACAAGAGCATTCTGCACGTGACGGACGAGCAGATTCTGACACAGACTTTTCAAAATCCTTTTGGAAAAATCAACGGGAGCGAGACCTGTATCATCTCGATCAAGGAGGTTCAGGGCGATGCGCTTGCGTGCTTTCGTCAGGTGAATGATTCGGATGTGCTGATCTTGTTGCAGCTGGTGGATTACGAGGCAGTCACAAAACAGACCATCCAGCAGATCTATCGCGATTTTCCTAATCGCTCTGCGGTATTCTCCGTCAACTGTCTGTTCCGGTACAAGCTGTTTTGTGAGCGCGGCTATATGGATACATATCTGCAAAATATGTCTGAGCTTGGCAGCCATGCGGGGCTGGTGGGATATGGCGAGCACTACAACAATCAGTTTGTCAACCAGTCGATGACATGTGTGGTATTTGAGTAAAAGGAGGAAGACAGGATGATATTTTCGAATATACTTGGAAGAAAAAACCGCTCGGGACAAAATGACGAAAAGAGTCTTTATCCGGTAATGCATGTGATGGGCAGTCTCAAGGAGTACCATAAAGAGCTGGTAGGCAAGGAGGTTGAATCGCTGTGGGAGCTGGGGATGGTCGGCAGCTCATTTCGGGGAGTTATCAAAAAGGCGGACCATTTTCATGATCAGTTGGAGAATTTTGAACAGACCTTCTCGGAGATCAACAGTGCAGCAGGGCAGTTTGATTCTGTGCGGGGAGCGATCAGTTCCGCTGTGACTGAGGCGCAGAACAAGGTGGAGGAGTTAAAATTTACTTCCGTGGAGGTGGAGAAATCCTACAGTGATATGGAGCAGACCTTTGAACAGCTTCAAGCTTCTGTGGAGGGGATACACCGATGCATGAAAAAGATCATATCGATTGCGGAGCAGACAAACATCCTTGCCATTAATGCCTCGATCGAGGCGGCGAGAGCCGGGGAATCCGGCAGGGGATTTGCAGTCGTTGCAGCAAATGTCAAGGAGTTGGCGGATGAGATCAAACAGCTTGCGGAGGAGGTAGATACGGGCATCAACGAGGTGGAGCGCGGAACTGGCGAGCTGAATGAGTCCATCTCGGCGTCACAGCAGGCGCTGGACCAGAATATCCATACGGTCAGCAGCACTTATGAATCTTTTAGCAAGATAACAGAAACCGCAGAAAATACAGTGGCTGTCCAGGCGGAGATCTCCAATGTCATCGATGGCGGGCAGCAGGAGCTACAGAATATCGGAATGTTTTTCGATGAGATCAAACAGCAGTATCAAGATGTTGTGAAGCACATCGAGCGCGCGAACCATCTCGGTACGACCAAGAGCGCCATGTTCGAGGATATCGATCATATGCTCACACAGATACCGCTGATTATAGAGGACATGAATCCCTGATGAAAGAGGTTGAATTATCACTAAAATTGAGCTATAATTTTGAGTATATAATGAAATAGTTTTGCAGTTTGAGGATTACATTTAAAATCAGGAGGAGAGTTATGACAGTTCAGGAGTTTTACGAGGAAGTTGGCGGCGACTACAATGACATTATGTCCCGTCTCAGGACAGAGGAGAGAATCAAAAAATTTGCGGGGATGTTCACGAGGGATGAGAGCTACAACACGCTCATCCGCTGTGTCAACGAGGGAGATGCCGACGAGGCGTTCCGCGCAGCGCATACGATGAAAGGCATGTGTCAGAACATGGCATTTACGCGTCTCTACCAGTCCAGCCATGCGATCACAGAAATACTTCGCGGCAAGGATATGGACGGTGCGAAACAGATGCTTGACACAGTGACAGAGGATTATAATATTGTGATAGCAGGCATTCAAAAGCTGCTGGCGTAAGAACCGATGTGAAGGGAAGGAAATGTGTGTCTATGGAGACAATAGAAAAAGATACGATCTTGATTGCGGATGATGCAGAGCTAAACCGTGAGATGATTAAGTTTATATTTGAGGAGCAGTTCAATATCATTGAAGCCGCAGACGGCGTGCAGGCGATCAATCGGCTCGTCGAGCACAGCGACAGACTCTGTCTGCTGTTTCTGGATTTGCTGATGCCCAAAAAATCAGGGCTTGATGTGCTGCGTTTTATGAACGAGGAAGATTATATCAACTACATTCCTGTGATCATGATCACAGGCGAGGCGACAGACGAGACGGACGAAAAAGCGTATGAGTACGGTGCGTCCGATATTATCTACAAGCCGTTTGCCCCCAATGTCGTCATGCGGCGGGCAAAAAACCTGATGGAACTTTTTGAGCACCGGATCTATGTAGAGCGCAAACTTGAGAAGCGCACCAGACAGCTTCGGGAGAGCCGCGAGAAATTAGAGCGGAATAATGAATTTCTGGTAAATGCGCTGAGTTCTGTCGTGGAGTTCAGGAGTCTTGAGTCAGGAGAACATATACAGCGCGTAAAGTATTTTACCGGAATTTTCCTAAAATACATCATGAAATATTATCCAAAGTACGGTATCGAGAAGGAGCAGGCAGATCTGATCATCAACGCGTCGGCGCTGCATGACATCGGCAAGATTGCGATACCGGACAGCATCCTCCTAAAGCCCGGCAGGCTCACGAAGGATGAGTTTGAGGAGATGAAGAAGCATACATTATACGGCTGTGAGCTTCTTGAAAAATTCAAGCAGGAGGACAATGAATTTTATAATTACTGTTATGACATCTGCCGTTCGCATCATGAGCGGTATGACGGAAATGGTTATCCCGACAGCCTCAAGGGCGATGAGATCCCCATCTGGGCGCAGATCGTGTCCATCGTCGATGTCTATGATGCGCTGGTGAGCAAGCGTGTATACAAGGACCCCTATGTGGTGGACGAGGCGGCTCGCATGATTATGGAAGGGGAGTGCGGAATCTTCTCGCCGGAGATGCTCGACTGCTTCTCTCTTGCAAAGCATGAGCTGTTTGACGTGACAGAGGGTGCGCTCTCATTTGCGGATTCAGTGGTCAAATAAACAGTCAGTCAAAAGAGGACAGAATAGAAAATGTCCTCTTTTTATGCACCCGGGCGCCGGAGAGGAAACAAGCAGCATAAGCTGCCCGCTTGATTTTAAATGCATGTTAAAAAATCTACAAAAATTTGACATTTGCTAGACAATTTTACCAAGTTTTTGTATAATGAACTCTAGGACGTGAAAACGGAAGCGATTGCAGGCATATGGAGGCACACAAATGGGAAAAAATAAGAAATATAAAAGGTCTGTGTATCAGTCGTTAGCTGTGATTACCCAGTTTGGCATCAATATGCTGGTTCCGATTTTTATGTGCTCTTTTGCGGGATTGTTTCTTGACAGGAAGCTAGGCACCGCATTTTGGTTTGTTTTATTGTTCTTTGTAGGAGCCTTAGCGGGTTTTCGGAATATTTATATTCTGGCAAGGAAGATTTACGAGGGAGATCGAGAGGATGATAAACAGAATTAAGAAGATCAACACGGCGCTGCCGGGATTGCTATTTGGAATCCTTCTGGTGGGCATTTTGTGTCAGGCAGTCGGCATCTTTCTCGTGGAGGATAAGGCAGACTACAGTGTAGGACTCTGGATTGGAGTGCTTACAGCAATATTTATGGCCTTTCATATGGCGGTTACATTAAACTCTGCCGTTGAAAGAGATGTAAAGGGGGCGCAGGCAGCAGTAACGAAACAAAGTATCATCAGGTATCTGGTGGTGGTGGTGATCCTTGGGATGCTGATGCTGACCAGAATCGGCAATCCGCTGGCTGCTTTTGCAGGAGTCATGGGGGTGAAGGTATCGGCATATCTACAGCCGTTGTTCGCCAGGCTGTCTCACAAGGAGATGCAGGGGAATACCTCGCAGATCAAAGAATGCAACTATGAGGGTGACAAATAGCTGCAAAGTAATATGTAAAACTGAATAAAGAAATAAAATAAGGAGGTGAGTGTATGGGAGCAGGAATCCTGTTATCCGGCGCTGATGACATTGACTTTATGATACATGGCGTGTTCCAGTATGAGCTCTTTGGCCAGAAGCTGTGGATAACAACCACGCACGTATGTCTTTTTATCGTCATGGCGGTCATCATTATATTCTGTCTGTGTGCGAACAGGGCAGTCAAGCGTGCGACGGAAGTCCCGGGAGCTTTCCAAAACGTTGTGGAGCTGGTAGTAGAGATGCTCGACAACATGATCAAGGGTGTTATGGGAAAAAATGCGACAGCCTTTGCCAACTATATCGGCACACTGTTCATTTTTATCCTGATCAGTAACATCTCCGGCCTGATGGGGCTTAGGGCACCCACAGCTGACTACGGTGTGACCTTTGCGCTGGGTCTGATCACATTTACGCTGATTACTTTTAACAAATTTAAGTATCAGAAGGTATCGGGCGTCATCAAGGGATTGTGTGACCCGTGGCCGATCTGGGCGCCGATTAACGTAATTGGCGATGTCGCAGTTCCTATTTCCCTGTCACTGCGTTTGTTTGCAAACGTTTTGTCAGGTACTGTAATGATGGCATTGCTCTATGGTCTGCTTGGCTTTATCGCGACGGGCTGGCCGGCTGCACTTCATGTGTACTTCGATCTGTTCTCTGGAGCAATCCAGACCTATGTATTCTGTATGTTGACAATGACATACATCAACAATGCGATCGAAGGGTAAACAAACCGAAAAGAGTTTCGGTAATCATTGTATATCATTAAATATTTCACAGGAGGAATTAACTATGGAATTTAATTCAAACTTTATCTTAGGTTGTTCAGCAATTGGTGCAGGTCTTGCGGTTATCGCAGGTATCGGACCCGGTGTAGGTCAGGGTATCGCTGCTGGTCATGCAGCAGCAGCAGTAGGTAGAAATCCGGGTGCAAAATCTGACGTTACTTCTACGATGCTTCTTGGACAGGCGGTTGCCGAGACAACAGGTCTCTATGGTCTGCTTGTAGCCATGCTGTTACTGTTCGTAAAACCTTTATTGCCATAATAAAAAAGATAAAAAATTCAAGTAAATTTATGATAAGGAGGTACAAGGCATGATACTTGCTACCGAGA
>CAJUII010000125.1 GCA_910586405.1 uncultured Lachnospiraceae bacterium | reverse complement strand
CAGTGCAAATGGCTGTGAGATAGTAGCACTGCAAAATAATAGTACAAAATGAATTCCGACATATCTCAAATGGCTGCGCAAAAACAAGCGGACAGAAGAGCTTTCACGCTATGTCCGCCTGCTCGTGGAAGTAGGCGGTTCTACTGCGTGGCGGATACTGGTAGATGATAATTACACTGCAAAGCTGGTGGATTTGGAGATAATGCTCGACTGCCTCACAGGAGAGCACGCAGAGGAGCAGAAGATGGCGCTTCGCGCAGCACTGTGCGCCAAGTACCTGTACAAAGATCAAAACACAGAGGAGGCAAGGAAACTGCTAGCACTCGGCAAAGCGGACCCGGAGATTTTGAGGCGCGCGCTGCAATACTGTCACGGTGTTGAGAAGTCAAGAGCACAGGGCAGGCAGCATGCCAGAATACTCCTCACAGCAATGTATCTCTATTGGAAAGAAGCGGGAACAGCGCAGGATTTAACGGATTCTCTGATCAGTGATTTACTTGCAGAACTTCCGAATTTGTCCTACCCCGCAAAAGTCCATACGCAAAGAGAGCTTGACATCATGCAAAAATATATTATAAATTCAAACGCAGATACACCGTTTCCGCAGAGTGTATTGTCGATCTGCACCGCGCGCAATGGCTGGATGAACGTTACATTTATGGCAGGCTGTGCGTTTCTTGCACTACGGCACTCTGTGCGCTTCGAGCTGCTGTTTCGCCTGACGCTGGGATATGGATTTTCTTATAAATATCACATTAATGCACTCCAAGCTGTCCGTGCGCTCACAGATGACGAAGGCTTTCATGCCCACATGGACATCGTTGAAGAAATGCTGCCCATCTCGGATGAGGATTATCTCATCTGGTGCCTGTACGGGCAGCCATCTGATGCGTCTGCACACGAGAAACTATTCATGACTAGCTGGCACGCAGAATGTGAGGCAGAGATTCAGCGCATGGCAGTGAAGAATCCAGACGGCATTCGGGCAGCAGTACAGAAGGCAGAATCCGAGGAATACAGAAAACTCGTCATGCTGATACAACATGCCAATCCAGCTTTGTATGAAGAAATCCATGCATCGTACAGGGAAACCTATCTGGAAAAACTAGCATGTGAGCTGGCAAAATATTATTATAACAAATATAACGAAACCGCAAAACAGTACTTGCTCGGCAAATGCGGTCTTGATACGCTGGTTGCGGCGTTCTATGAGCACCAACTTGCGGCTGGATCATGGAGCAAGGTCAACTATGAGTGCATCAACCACCTGAAAGCAATCGGAGAAACTGCATTTTACCGGCGTGCGCTGGTATTGCAGTTGTTGAAAGGCGCTTTGGGCTATTTTAGGGAATATCCTGTATCGGAGGAGACTGTTGAGCCGTCGGACAACGATTCGTTGCTGTATGATCAAGCGCAGATTACAGGCATCTTTGAGCTTTTGTCCAAAGAAGCGGTTCCAATCTACAGACAGATCAAGATTTTGGGCGAGGCTTGTGATCTTATGCAACAGAAAAAAGACAGAATCCTGTTTGTGGAGGCGTATGCAGAGGTGGCAGCAGCGCTCTGCCAAAAGGACAAAGAACAGTGGGAGATTGGCATCGCAGAAGCGCTCAAAATAGAGGGTGAACAATGGATTGAAGGCGTGCAGAAGCCCATATGCAGGGACAGTGAAGCCGCATTCTGCATCTGCCTCAAGGTGCTGGCACGCGAGCAGTCCCTTGACCAGTACAAAGATAGCCTGTTCGAATTGATACCAATGGACTCAGAAGCTGTTCAAAAACAGCTTGTGGAGGTATTCAAGAATCATCAGGAGTGGGAAGCGGAGGTCTTGGCACTGATCGCCTCCAAAAAGCTCAAAGAGCGCAGCTTTGCCGTCATGGTTTTTGAGGAATGGGGACAGACCACACATCTGGATTCCATCAAGGCGGCGCTCGCGAAGGAAAAGAACAAGAAATTAGCCGAAAAGCTACAGGATTTAGTGGTAGATTTGAAAAAAGCAGGCGCAGAGGGCGGTTCACCTAGAATATGGAATCGACCAGAGGAGCAGCTTGCCGCTTCGATTTACAAAGGTGGAAGAAGGCGCAACGTGGAGTGGGTATGCGCACTCCAGCTTCCAACAGTACATTTCCAGCATTCAGCCAAGGATAAAACAGATGTTTGCGAGACCGCATCGCCGGAATACATGGCTGCGCTGCTGGCAGCCTATGCGGATATGGAGATTCTAAGCGTGAATCAGAATGCCCGGACACTCGCGTCGCCGTTGGTGCCGCATGAGCTTGCCGCGTATGTTGATGCAGTGTACCAAGGCTGGCTCGCCCAAGGCGCGGAGGCGAAAAAGCGCTGGGTGCTCTACGCCGCAGCGATTCATGGCGACGCGCAGATGATTATGGGATTACAGAGTCAAATCAAGGACTGGGCAGAGCATTCGAGGGGGGCAATTGCGGCTGACGCCGTGCGCGCGATGGCACTGAACGGCAGCGCGCAGGCACTTCTTGTCGTGGACCAGATGTCGCGCAAGTTCAAATCCAATCAGGTAAAAAACGCAGCCAAAGAAGCACTCGCAGACGCAGCGTCAGCGCTTCAAATCAGCAGGGAGGAGTTAGAGGACAGGATTGTGCCCGACCTAGGATTCAATGCACAGATGGAACAGACCATCGACTACGGCACACGGACTTTTACTCTCCGGTTAAATATGCTGTTGGAGCTCGAAGTCTATGACAGCAGCGGCAAACTGCTCAAGAAGCTGCCCGCACCCGGCAGACAGGACGATGCCGAGAAGGCAAAGCAGGCACAGGAATACTTGAAACAAATTAAGAAGCAGCTCAAATTAGTCGCTTCTGCCCAAAAACTTCGCCTCGAGCAGGCGCTTACCACGGCGCGGTACTGGCAGACAGCAGCATGGAGGGCACTGTTTGTCAGCAATCCACTCATGCACCAGTTTGCTGTCGGCTTGATCTGGGGAGTTTACGAAAATGGACACTTAAAAGAAACCTTCCGCTATATGGAAGATGGCAGCTTCAACACCATAGATGAGCAGGAATACACCTTGCCGGAGGCAGGCAGCATCGGACTGGTGCACCCGCTCGAATTGCCTGACGAGCTTCTTAACATGTGGAAGGAACAGCTCTCAGACTATGAGATCACACAGCCTGTAGAGCAGCTCGACCGCCCCGTTTACCGTATCACAGAGGAGGAGAAGGGCACACAGAAACTCACACGATTCTATGATAAAGAAGTAAATGGTGCATCGCTGGTCAGAAGCTTGTTGAGTGTCGGCTGGGAGCGCGGAGAAATCCTAGATGGGGGCTGCTATGATAATTGCTGCCGCAGCGATCATAAGTTCGGCGCCGTGCTGACCTTCTCAGGAGTCGGTGTAGGATATGAGAACGTGGAGATCACCATCGAAGAGCTGTATTTTACTGTCAAGGAAAAGCCCTGTTTGCTCGAGGAGGTCAGTGAGCGGTATTTTAGCGAGATTGTCTTGCAGATTGCACGGATTGTAGGGGATTGACCGCCGATAATCCGATGCAGACACACCTGACATGATATCAAATACAGGGAACAAAAATGGAGGTTCGAGTCCTATGGCTGAGGGAAAACAGAGCAAAGAACAGGAGAACATTGAGAGCGTGCTGCACCTGCTCGCGCTGACAGAACGTAATCAAGAACTTGCAGCGAAGTATTTTGATTTGTCTATGCCAGAGCAGAGAACATTACTAAAAGAAGCAGAACATCAAAATTTTATAAAACTCAACTGCACGACAAAACAACAATTGTTTAAATTACTGCAAGATTTTCAAAAGACAAATGAACAGCTTGCAGCACGTATGATTCGTCTTGTGGCAGAGATTGGCGGCGAGACCGCGCAGGAAATCCTGATGTATTATTCGTCGTGGGTTTATTTCAATCAATTTGAGTATATAGAACAATTTCTGACACAGGAGCAGGCAGCAGTGATCTTAGCAAATGCTGCGGCATGGCAGGAGGGAGTATTTTTTCCAAGATATGCCCATTGGCTGATTGAGATGGGCATGGAGGACCCCGAGGTATTTTGCCGCATGAGAAAGCTGTGCTATAACGATGAAGGAAACAATACGCAGATGCTTGTGGCAGCACTGTATCTGCACTGTGTGAAGCCGCTCGGCCACCCGGCAGAGAACGACAAAAAGGAAGGCGATCCCGAACTGATTCAGGAAATGACTGCTTATTTAGTGGAGAGTCTTATTCAGAAAATAGGCGGACTGTTTCATGAAGACAATATGCCTCAGGCATCAGAGCTGGAGACACTGCAAAATTTTGTGCGGAATGCGCAGATCAAAGAACCCATTCCAGATGAAATCTGGACAATCCTATCCGGCAGACGCAGACAAGACAACAGACCGTCACTCCAATTTCAGCTTTCTTTCCAGTCATTTCTGGCTTTTCTGGCGATAGACCATACAGACCGGCTGATGTCAGTGCTCCGCATCGCGGAGGCGTTGGATTCCATGACCGTCCAGAATCTGCCGTTAAGCGGTTGTCTCGCAGTCGGACAAGACTGGTTTGACAGACATATTTTGGCACTGGAAACAAATCTCGAACTTCCCAAGGACCGCTATATCTATTGGGCGGTTGCCGAGAAGCAGACAAAGATTTTGGAGCGCATGGCAGTGAAAGTACCCAGAGTGATCTGTAATGTGTACGAGAATTGTTCCGCCGATGATAAGGGATATTTATTGTCCTGTATCAAGACGGGCAATCCAAAGTATTTTCAACTAAAAAAGACCTTTCTGGTCGATTCGTACCGCCGCACAGCCGCCGGGGAAATTGTTGCAGGGTATCATACTTTTCGGGAGAGTGCAGCGCGTTATCTGCTGGGAGAAATCGAGATTTCTAAGATCCTTCCCTGTGTCGGGAGCTGGCGCAAAATGTATCATCTATCAAACGGTGCGCAGCTTCAAAATGTTATGGCATACGGTGAGATGCAAATTTACCGGAGGGGACTGGTGCTGGAATGCCTTCAATTGAATCATATATATTTTTATGATCATTGGATTGATAGCGAGCGGAATCATGCAGAGGAGAACACAGCATGGAAACATAAAGATGCGCAGCAAATACGCAGCCTTTTGGCAGGCTTGGAGGAGGAGAAAGTACCACCGCAGTATCAAATCGAATTTCTTGGAAATGCTTATTTTGGACAAATAAATGATACTGTGGAGGAATGGCTTCAAGAGATCGCAGCATATCACAAAGACTGGCACAACGAATGGATAGCTGCCTCCCAAAGCTGTTTTGTGCCAGCGCGCATTCTGGCAATATGCGTGATGGGCGTACAGTGGCAGGAGTTTCGGGACGAACTGCTTGCGTGTGCCTCAGAGAGCAGCAAACTGGGGCGGGAGTATTTACGAGAAATTTACATCGCGCACCCAGATTGTGAGAAGGGTATACTTGCCATGCTAAAGTCCCCGCGCGCAGCGGAGCGCAGTATGGCAGTGGAGGTACTAACCAACTGGAGCGTAAAACAGTACCGGGAAGCGCTGACCAAAGCACTGGCATCAGAAAAGACGAAAAAGATAAGGACTTTGATACATGAAATACTATATATAAATACTGAAAATGAAACAAAATCGCTTCCAGACGAGCTGCCGCTTCATAAACTCATACATGAAATCTTGATCGGTACATGGAAACGCAAATTATCATGGCTGCCATTGGACACCCTTCCAACAGTGCATCAAAAAGATGGAGAGCCGGCATCAAAGGAACAATTGGCAGCAATTCTAGTCAGCTATGCAGATATGAAAGAACTAGGACTGAACAAAGAAGCAAAAAGCATCGCAGCACAGCTCAATCCTATGGAAACAGCATTCTATATCAAGCAAGTGTACGATCTTTGGGTCAGCGAGGGCGCACAGGCAAAACGAAAATGGGTGCTCTATGCCGCCGCAATTCACGGTGACGAAGCAGTTGTCACAGAAATCTACGCGTAGCTCCAATACTGGGCACAGCACTTGCGCGGCGCGATGGCAGCAGAGGCAGTCAAGGCACTGGCGTTAAGTGATGTGCCTACAGCGTTGCTGCTCGTTGATCAGATTTCCAGAAAATTCAAGTATCGCCCGGTAAAACTGGCAGCGTCAAAAGCGCTTGATTATGCCGCAGAGAAGTTTGAGATTTCAAGGGAGGAGCTTGAGGATAGAATCGTGCCTGATCTTGGTTTTAATGAGCAGATGGAACGCGTTTTTGATTACGGAACAAGGCAGTTCAAGGTAATACTTACTTCATCACTCTCTTTGGAAGTATACGATGAAAAGGGAAAAAAGCTCAAAAACATGCCCGCCCCCGGCAAAAACGATCTTCCAGAGCAGTCCAAGGCGGCAAATGATGCATGGAAACTCTTGAAGAAACAGTTAAAGACCGTGATCACAAATCAAGAACTGCGCTTAGAGTACGCGCTGGGCACAGGGCGTGAGTGGGAGAGCTCAAAGTGGGAGCGCGTATTCGTCAGAAATCCGGTGATGCGCCAGTTTGCTGACGGACTAATCTGGGGAATCTATGAGGACAATAGGCCGGTACAAACATTTCGCTATATGGAGGACGGTACCTTCAACACTGTCGATGAGGAGGAGTATGTTCTTCCAGCAGGCGGCAGGATTGCACTCGTGCATCCGCTTGAACTGTCACAGGAAGTATTGACCGAATGGCAAAAACAACTCTTCGATTATGAGGTTGAACAGCCCGTCGAACAACTACAGCGCTCCTTTTACCGTGTGACCGGGGAGGAAAAAGAGGAAGTGGAGCTCAGCCGATTTGATGGAGTGGTCATCAATGCGCTGTCTCTGGCGGAAAAGCTTCAAAATATGGGCTGGTACAGAGGAGAAGCTGGAGACAGAGGCATTGTTGATACATATTATCATGCAGATGGAGACAGAAGAGTAACACTGCATTTCTCCGGTGATGACATTCTTCCCATCAATATGGAAGTCGTTCTCCACGGCGCATTTTTTGAAATGATAGATTGTGAGGACACCTCTCGTTTTAGTGTATGTAAATTAGGAGACGTTCCGCCGCGGTATTTCAGTGAGATCGTGTTGCAGCTTGCAAAGGCAGCCGCATCGTCAACAGAGACACGGCGTGATCCCAATTAAGAAAAGTTTAGCTTGCCAAAAACAATTTTAAATTAATTTGAAAAAAGGGGTTGACAATGCATTAGGGCTTATGTATAATGAATCATGCGTTGAGTGAGATGACGCACAGTTCAATATTGGTAGAGGAATTAATTCAGTACCTAAGGAGAAGTACTCAAGAGGCTGAAGAGGCGCCCCTGCTAAGGGTGTAGGTCAGGTGACTGGCGCGAGGGTTCAAATCCCTTCTTCTCCGTTTCATTTATTTTCAAAATAAATGCGATTGATGGCAAAGAAGCCATGAGAAAAGTATCTTAGCAATATCAAGATTCTTTTTTTTCGCCTTAATTGTATGGTATATACAAATCAGAAAATAATTTGGAAAATAAATGAAAAAAGTGTTGACACAGATTTGAAAGTGTGGTAACATGAAACACGTCGCAAAAAGCGGCGGACAAGCAATAAAAAATGCTTGAAAAAAATAAAAAAGTTCTTGACAAAGACTTTGAATGATGATAGAATATCAGAGTTGCGTCAAGCAAACAAAACAAGAACCTTGACAAATAAACAGTAATGCAACCCTGAAAATTCTAAAAGAGAAATTCTTCTATAGAAGATTCTGATATAGAATGTTCAGAGAACAAAACCTTTAAAAAGTAAAAGCATTTTTATGCAGTCGCATCAAAAATGCAACGGATGAATTAGCCAGTTTAACTGGTGCAAGAATCAAACAAAGCTTTTGGCTGTTAAAGAGCCGCGAAGCGGATCATATTTTAATATGAGAGTTTGATCCTGGCTCAGGATGAACGCTGGCGGCGTGCTTAACACATG
>CAJUII010000124.1:2789-7993 GCA_910586405.1 uncultured Lachnospiraceae bacterium | reverse complement strand
ACATAGTACTTCTCTCCTTTATTCTTTATTTACATAATATACAAATGCATGGTCATTCTTTTATCAGGTCAGTATTGTCGAAAATGTTGCCGAAAACTTCCCACTCTGAACTACATTTTAAATAAAAAATAGGCGCCACTATTTCTTTTTGCCGGATTGCTCCGCTTATCCATTCTGCATAATCTTCTCTGATTACTGCAATTCCGTCTTTATCTTCGGGGTTATAATATTTGCAAATATCCCCCTCAAAAATCTTCCTGCCGTTCTTGTCGGTCAAGCCTGTGTACTGGCAGACGGTTTCTGAAATAAAATCATATGTAACTGTTCCAGAGTGCATTTCACCCAACGGGCAGCAGCTTCTACCCATTTACCATCAATTACTCTCTTCCCTCTGAATAAAATCTCTCTCATTTCTTCAATCTCCCTAAATCCTTATTGTTTCATTTTAAGAAATCCCTTATTATATCTTCCAGCATATCACGGTCTTTGTATGTAATAGCCGCAACAATGTCCTCTCCTGCCTGTACAATAGCATCAATAATTTGTTCTATTGTATACTTTTCTTCCTCCTGCCGATCGTCAGAGCTGTTTTTTTAACCGTTCCCATTTACCTGCTACAATCGTGCTATTTTCCTGATCATAGACCAATATCATTATCTCGCCGCAATATAAGCACGTCACGATACCTGCATCAATTTTCGCACTTTGAAGCATTGATTTGCAGACATGCTGCTCTTTCTGGCAGTGCGGGCAGACTATCTTGTATATTTTTCCTTTGTCCATTTTTACCTCTCATCTTGTTTGCTGCTTTTTTTCTCCATCTACTACACTTTTCCTGTCTTATCATTTCAAAATAAGGCGACTGAGTAATAACCTTATTCATGATCAATTCTCCAATAGATACACCTCTGCGCCTTCCTTTTTTATCCTCCAAAATGCACATTGATGGATATTTTGCAACAACTATATATTTCATTTTCCGACATGCCGCCCTCTCTTCGTCGGGCTTTTCTTTTATTTCAACTTTCATGTTAATTTTTAATTCATCATAGGTCACGTTTATTCCCCCATTACTCCAATCGGTTTCCGCATCTATCCTGTTGATAATACAACCCCCTGAACAATCTCAAACAGGTGCGCTTTTTTATTTTCTTTTTCCTATTTTCCCGAAACAAATATTTATGTATTGCCTTAAATATCCTCACAGGCATCACTCTCCTTCTGTGTCAGTAAATTAATTTTAAGCAATTCCAGCGCATCCAGCATACAGTTATATACACCTACTACATGCGGCACCCTGTCTTTACCACTTGCCAGCATGTTCAGATGGCCATTGTATTTTTTTATTTGATTTTCTATCAATTCCAAGTCGTATCCACCTCTGAATTTTGATTGTGTTTTTTCTAATTCTGCCCCCTGCTGCAATACGCCTACACAGGCGTCAGATTCTGTCACATTTTCTACCGATGGAACAGAATTATTCTCTACATTCTCAAATGTGTCAGAATCTGACACATTTAAGTTTTCTTTACTCTTACTTCCTTTCAGCTCTTTTTCTTCTGCTGCTATACATTTAACAGGTTCTGCAATTTCTGATTCAGATTTATCTTCAACCGTTTTCACATCACAATCTTTCTGTTTTTCCTCAAATGTGTCAGATTCTGACACATCTTCCTTTGAGATATTTGTAATACTCATCTGCCCCTTTACAGCTCTGCTGCCATCAATTCTTTTGACATCTTCCTCCGTGAAGCTGCCATTCTTCACTATGACCTGCATCAACTGTTTTTGTTCACCCGCTTCAAGCTTTGCTGCTTCATAAGTCAGTGAAACGCCAATGCTTCCAGCCTTGAACACCTTCATTAACTCTGCATCCAGCCTTGTGCCGATTGTGTTATAAATGCCGATCTGCGTCTGTGATACTCCAAAATAGTCTGCTTCAATATCGCGCGTCCTGCCGTCTATGTTCTGACGCTTTTTCAATTTCGGGATGATCTCCTTTAATTTCATATGTTCCATGACTTTTTCCCAGTCAGTCTTGTTTCTTTGAGAATTGTTCATCAAAACAAGAAGTGCATCCTCTGTATCAGCGTCCATTGATTTTTTGATGACTGCCGGAACTAATTCAAATTCTTTGTGCCCCTCCTGCACAAGTTCCAGACATGCCTTGTGCCGCCTATGTCCGTCCAAAGCCAAATATTTGTATTCTGCATTTCCTTCCATACACATAAGGACAAGATTCTGCTGTACACCGCCAAGCGCAAAGATGCTGTCTTTCAATTTTTCAATCTCACTTAGTTCATATTCATTTTTAGGATTGGGCTTTATGTCAAAAACATTTACTTTTTCATACGCGTCAGACTCAGACACCTGCTGCCGGGCATCCTCCATATAATCCCGGATGGAAAACGCTTTAGCCATTGGGCAGCCCCCTCTCATACTCTGCTGCAAACTCCTTATAGCTTTTCGCCGCACCGCACCGCGGTGAAAATTCTGCAAGCGGAATACCTGCAAATGTACTTTTACTGACAATCGGCGTCCACTTAATTTTCGTTTGAAACACTCTGCTAAACTTTTCCTGCAATATTTCAACGCCCTCATTTTGAAAATCTGTGTTTCTGTAAGATGTAACCAGACAGCCTGCAAAATTCAGATCATGGTTCAGCCATTTTTTGACCTCATCTATTTTTTCCATTATTTCCGCAATCCCATAAAATGTAAATTTATCAATGACTACTGGGATAATCACATCATCACTCACGACAAGTGCATTTACAATTGGTATATTAACGTCAGGCGCACAGTCAATTATGCAGTAATCATAATCATTCCCCATCGTTACAAGAGCATCTTTAAGCCTCACAGAACCCGGTCTGATCTGATCCTCGTCAATCTGCTTTGCTGCATTGATTAATGACATATCCGCAGGCAATACATCAAGCGTCGGCGCCGAACTGTCTGTATTGCTGTAATTTGTCAGATAAACAGCTTCTCTGATATCCGCATCTCCTACCAGTACATCAGATAAACTATTTTTGTTTCTGCAATCGCATCCAAAAAACCTGCTTGTATTTCCCTGTTTATCGCAATCAATGATCAGCACTCTCCTGCCGCACCGCATCAGCTCAAAAGCCATATTGATACTTGTCACCGTCTTTCCCACACCGCCCTTTAAATTTATAACGCTTACTATCCTCATAACCTCTAATCCTCCTAGTATTTACTCTGTCTCCTGCACTTTCACAAGAGCTTTATCATGATGTTAAATACTTTTCACATACAAAATACTTTCCAACACAGTAATTACTGTGCTTTACCATACTTTTTCAGCAATGCTTCATGTGCCCAGCCAGTATAAAGATGGTCCTTAGTCAAAACAGCATTCATGATATGCCTGCATGTCCTGTCTGCTACTTCATGCCACAAATCCGCGTTTGACACCATCTGCCCCCGCGCAGTATGAAAACCGTTCTTTATCCACGTATCCAGATTCCCGCAGTTAAATGCACCAGCAACAACCGATGAATCAGTATAAACTGTTATCTCTGCGGGTTTAGTAAAATGCCCTAATGCCGACCGAAGAGCATATAGGTTTATCCGGTTTACAGTTACATCCTGTTCTACGCCAAATTCCCCACATGTCGCATCTCCTCTGCTGGTACCTGCACAGATAACATAGACATATGCCGCCCTCCCTGCTTTCAGAGAAGCCATGTTGTGTGTTATATAAATATCAACATGTTTCACTGGCCATTCCTCCTTCAAACGGCGTCCTGCCACAATCAACAAACTTGTCATAGCTGTCAACATACTGCATCAGCCTGCCCTTACGGTCCAACGCCTTCTTTGACCGCACTGGTACTTCGGGAAAATGCAAAACCAGACACATGTCATTAATACGATCAACTGTTGCCGGATGAATCGGCAGCTCTGCCAGTTTAAAATTGCTTGTTATGATGCACTGCCTATTCGCTTTATACCGCTCATTAATCAACTCATGAAGAACCCCCTGCCCCCATTCTGTAATCTTGGAAACTCCAAGATCGTCCAGAACCAGCAGATCTGCATCCCAATATTTCCGAACATTCACCACAGACAGTTCATTTTTACTTCTGCTATCATAAGACTTCCGTACATCTGACAAAAGATCTTCGACTTTCGCGAACCTGACAGGCATATTATATTTTGCACAGATGCTGCTGCATACTGCGCTTGCCGCCATTGTCTTTCCACTGCCCTTTGCATTGGAATAAATATACAAACCAATGCCTTCATCCCGCCATCTGTGGAAATCATACACAAAACTTTCAATCACCTGTTTAATTTTCAGAATATCGTCTTTTTTATCTTTGTCATACGCCTTATCGTACACCTTATAGGTATCCCACGGGAATTTACGAATATCGAGCTCCCGGTACTCGGCTATAATTCCTGCCATGTCTTTTAGCATATCTGTCCTGCAATATGGGCAGTAAACAACAGTGCTTATTTTTCCATTTGCAGGTTTCAGTGGGTCTGATGGATACAAGTCTATATACCCCATATCCTTGCAGTGAGAACACTTATAGACTGGCGGATTATAGCCTACTGCCCCTGCGCGATGATCTTCCCATTTTCGACGGTACGCCTCCATAAGTTCCTCCAAGTCAAATTCTGCCATTTTTCCTCACCCGATCGTAAATGCATCATAAAGCTCGGACATCTTCTGTGTGATGCCGTTTGTATTTTCATCCGCTGGTGTGTTTCTCTGGTTCAAATAACTTTCGAAATGTGACGGTCTAAAAAGTGTTTCCGGTCTGAGAAACTTGCACCAGTAACTGTCATTACTCCATTCAGCGTGCTTCTTGTCAATAACCTTGTGGAAATCCTCTACTGTGAATCCATCGTTAAGCCGTGCATTAATCATTTCCGCAGTAGCTTTACTTTGATATTTATAATTTGTACCGCATACATGGTTGAAATACTCTACTATCTGCCGCACTTCCTCTGGATGTGTTTTAGATTTTTTCTTATTGGTTTTTTTTGATGTACACTCTGGGAAACTAACTGGTACATCGTCGGGCTTGCCAGACAATATATATTTATCTCTGCTTGTATCCTCTGTTGTATTCTCTGTAGTATCCTCTGGTATTGGGTACTCGCCAGCGATTAACGATTGTTCACCAGCAGGTAACGATTGACCGCCAGCGATTAACGATTGTTCA
>CAJUII010000124.1:0-2689 GCA_910586405.1 uncultured Lachnospiraceae bacterium | reverse complement strand
TAACGATTGTTCACCAGCAGGTAACGATTGACCGCCAGCGATTAACGATTGTTCATCAGCAGGTAACGATTGACCGCCAGCGATTAACGATTGTTCATCAGCAGGTAACGATTGACCGCTAGCGATTAACGATTGTTCATTATCAGTTAACGCTTGCTCTTTCATATCCGCAAGTTCCTGAAGCCTGTCATAATCAATTGAATACCATTTCGTTTTATCAAAGCCTGCGCCGTTGTAGTTTGCAGACAAAAGCAGCCCTTTATTTTCTAATGCCTTAAAAACTCTTTGTATCTTTGACGTATGCCAGAACGGAAAATTATTCTCGTGCCATTTTTGATACGAGTTGTATACCCAGTATCTTCCGTCTATAAAATTATGCCCTGTCTCCTTATACTTTTCTATCCAGTAGCTAATCTGATTCAGCACAATCGCCTCTTCACAATCCCCGATTACCACAGCCAGCTCTACGCTTGTCATCACAACCTTGTCCTTGTTGATTAGCAGTTCCCTATAATTCATGAAATTTCCTCCATTTTTAGCCACACTGTACCAAGGGTACTATTAAAATACCCTTATCGTACTTTAATCCGTATAAAATCTGTCAGAATATGGCATGTTATTACATGCTATCAGACAATTCCATATACATGATAATCTCTTTGGAAATCTTTCACTCCCTTCTGATGCGCAATCGTGTGGTGCATCCGGCATAGGCATATTTTTCTATTCGATGTATCATCATAGCGCTTCCGATTATTCCCCATGCCTATTGTATCCCAGTGATGTGTCTCTCCACGTCTGCCGCATACTGCACATTTCCCATGTTTTAAACATTGATGCAGATACACATCAATATCGTCTGTCCTGTCAGAAAGCAGATCAGAAGTGATTACACCATGCTCCAGACAAAAATCGGTAAGTGTATTGATGAATGACCTAGCAAGGTCCATCGAGCAGTCTGACAGCGAAAAGTAATCACTTCCTGTCAGAGTGATATGTACATACTTCATCACTTCTTTCGTCTCCTCTGGCGTATAGCCTGTATACAAAGAGATATCCCGCAAGGTTGCATAGATCTTCCTGCGCTGATCAGGCGACAGTGTACGACCGTCAACGATCTGCAGCATCACGTCTGTAGCCTGCTTGTCCATTATGACTGCTGCCAGATTTGAATTGTTTATGCGGACCACAAGATCAGCACTGCTGCCATTGTCCCGCACCGCAGTAATCTTTCCGTTTTCTATTGTTATCACTTCCTTTGTTCACATGCCTTCTGTACGGCACACAGAACCTTGTCCTGTGTCCGTATATATAAAATTAGATTTAGATGCAGTACGGCACATTCTTTATATGTGCCGTACAGAAGGCATGTGAGATTTGATCATACAATCAATTTTCGACTTCATTATAGATTAATGGTTTTCCTTGTCTATCAATCATTACACAAAGACCACCACTACCACTAGACAAATACATAATACCTGTTTCGTCATGGACATAAACTGCATAACTAAAACGATTATCAACAATAGTCATCAGGCTTTCCCCATCTGCCTGCTTACTTTTTGCACAACCTGACAAAGATATTGAAACTACTGTTATAATCAGAAAATTTATTAACTTCTTTCTCACTGTCATACCTCCAAATATATGTGCCGCCCAGAGGACACGTAACATACATTACGCACTTTTATTATTCTCGCTCTTTTCGGGCTGTTTGTCCTGCTTCATTCTTCTTTCATATATTTTTAATATTGCAGTAGTAAACCTTTCTTGATACCCATCGGTAAACTCTACATACACAGGTATCTTTTCAGGAATCTTACATTTTCCCATACATACCTCCATTATAATTTCAGTTAAAAGTTGGAATCACTATCTTACCATCTTGAACGGTTTCATTGTTGCTGAACTGCCATAACCACTTGTGTCAGTAATTTAGTGGGCGATTTATCTCTTATGGTAAATCGCCATTATTTTTAGCAATATTCAACAATCTTTTTTAATATGTTGCGCAAGTTCAGGATTGCGGTATCTTACCTGACGAAATATATTTTCGATTCCTGCAAGTATATTTCCCGTACTTTTAATTTCCGCATACTCTTCCTGTATTGCTTCCTCAACTTTATCCAGTAACTTATTTATCTTTCTCACCCCTATGGTTTTCGCGGTTCTAGGAACTTATCTGCGCCTACATTATCCTGTCCGTTGTGTTTTCCTGTTCCTTCCTGTATAATGTACATGCAGGTTGTTGTAGCAACCCAGTACTAAAGAAAGGAGACTAAAGACATGAATATACCTTTATTAAAATATTTGGTGTCCTTAGCCGACAATCAGGTTAACGCTATTAACACCAATGCCCTGTTCGAAAAATACCCAAGAGACGCTTACTCTTCTGATTTGTATTCTTTGGAACAAATGGGTTTTATCACCTTATTGAATGGAAATAACCGTATTATTAACGTAGGCGTAAATCAGAAGGCGATTGATTATGTAGCAAAATTATAATTATTGCAAGCAGGATAGCAGTATTGGATATCACTAATACTGCTATCCTCTTAGATCTCAGCCCCGCCCTGTCCATGAACCAATTCTGGCGTTCTTTCAACATGGTATAATAAAACTTAACCACTTCATTTGTATTTGCTTCTTTAAAGTCATTATCATTCTCCACCTTTCTCACCCCCTC
>CAJUII010000123.1 GCA_910586405.1 uncultured Lachnospiraceae bacterium | reverse complement strand
ATAGATAGGAATAATAAGCGAAAATAAATAAACCTACCTTGTCACTTGCCCGATGAAGGTAGGTTTATAATATACCTCGGAGGTCAACCACTTTGTGGGCGATTGCTCCTTTTATGTCTCTACTATATCACTTTACTCAATCAATTGCAAGCCAAATTACACATTTTACAGGCACTGATACAACGCCCGAAAAAACGCCCCGTAATCCTGTCCGTCTGAGAGTCCAGACACGCTGCCGTCACCTGCCTCGATAATTTTCCAAGTCCCATTCTCGAGTTCTGCAAAATCCACTGTATAAAACACACTCGGCAGATTACGGTATTTCTCGACAAGCGTCTCTGGCGGCAAAGCTGCCGTCGAAAGCTGTCCAGAATTGCGCGACACTGCCGCAATCTCATGATTCATATAGAACACTCTGTACTCATTCGTTCTGTCGCCATACTTTTTCAAATCCAAATATTCCTTGATGCAGATTCCTCCCGTGAGCAAATCGCCTCGATATTGGTAAAATACCTCCATCCACTGATTGAATGCGTCCTGTTTTATCGAGCTGTCAAAATACTTTGGAAACGACGTTCCCTTGACAGACTTCACATAGTCCTTGACCATAAACCGTGAAAATTCTGTCTTCACGCGCGCAAGCTCAATTTCCTCATGCAGCGGAAAAATCCTCATTCTGGCAGTGTCCTCCTCAACCAGCTTATAGACATTTGGAAAGACATGCATCGCCTCATACGCCTTCGGCTCTGTAATCAGACGAATGCCGCGCGCAGATACATGGACTCTTTTTGGAAATCTCCCCAGTGGTGCCACGCGGACTCAATCTCATTGTTGCCGCACCAAAGCCCTAGCGACGCATGGTGCCGCAGCCGCCGCACATTGTCGAGCGTCTCCTGCCTGACCGTGGCGGCAAAATCATCCGTCACATCATATACATTGCAGGCGTACATCAAGTCCTGCCACACAATCAGACCATACCGGTCACACAGATCATAAAAAGCATCTGACGGGTAATAGCCGCCGCCCCAGACACGGACACAGTTAAAATGCGCACGCACACAGCACTGTAACAAATAGTCGATCCGCTTTTCATCAATCCACGGATAAACGGCATCCTCCGGTATGTAATTTGCGCCCTTCGTGAAAATTTTCACACCGTTGACCAAAAACGCAAACTCATTCCCCCACGCGTCCGCCTCCTGACTGACAGTCAGTGTGCGCAGACCGATGGTCTTTGTCACACACTGTATCTGCCCGCCATTCAAGTCAACAGATACCGCCAGTTCATACAGCGGCTGCTCTCCGTAACCGTTTGGCCACCAAAGCTTCGGATGCTGTACTGTAATCTCCGCCTCATAGACAAGCTCGGACGCCACTGCTTTTGCAGGCACTTTAGAAATCTCTACGCTCTCTTTTTCTGCCAATGCCACTGTCACCGCTATTCCCGCCTGCATGGAAGATCTCGTATCAAAAGACGGGACTGCCAAATTCTCCTGATTTGTGCAGTCACTCTCTGTCTCAGAACCAGACGATGTACTCTGATTCGTGCAGTCGCTCTCTGTCTTGGCACCAGAAAATGTACTCCATTTCGTGCAGTTACTTTCTATCTCATTGCCAGACAAGGTTATTGTTGTTTTGACGCGGACACTGCCATCTTTTTCATGTATCTGCCTGATGCGCACGTCCTCGATGCCGGCCGACGCTGTTCCTTCTATATAAATAGGGCGCCAGATTCCCGCATCGACAAGCTGCGGACCCCAGTCCCAGCCAAACATGGAATGCGCCTTGCGCACCAACTGGTTTCCTTTCATCACGGTTCATAATGCCTGTGAGCGCATCGGACTTCGAGAGCGTATCGAGGACAATGTTGTTCTCCTTGAGTGTGATCAGACTCTCCTCAAGCTGCCGCTGAATCTGTTCATTCGACTTTAACAGCTCCAGCATCCTGATCGCTGCACCCATCTGATTTACCAGAAACTCGCCGTTCTCAAACAATCTCTCTGTCATATCGCAGATTAAAATCCCGTATAGCATCTCATTGGAGTACAGCGGAAGCACGACAAGTGCAGAAGTCCCATTTCCCATCTGGCTGCTTCGAAAGATCTCATCTGTTCTGCACTGCTGCTGTGCCCCCAAGACACTTGTCACCTCCCCTGCGCTGCGAACAGCTTTCAGATATAGCTTGTCTGGAATTTCCAGCTCCTCATGTTCGAGATGCATGATCGGCTTCTTGAACACATAGATATATGCATTCTGTATGTCCAGCCAGCCTAAATGCTCCAGCAAGACAGCATAACTTTGATCATTTCCCTTCTCAAACTGCATAATATCCCGCACGAACAGCTTCATCGCATACTGCTCATCCTCCCGCGATTCTGATATTCTGCCCGAATGCTGCTCGACCGCCATGATGGTTCTGCGATAGATGAGCGCAAAGATTTCCTCTATTTCATCCCACACTGCATTCTTATGTTGAAATGCGCGATGCATCTGCTCCACATGCGTCAAAAAGTTTTCCATGTCAGCATACTCCATCGCGCCGCATCCAATCAATGTATCCAGCGCTCTCAGCAACGCATTCTTCTGTTCGGCAGCTGCCGTCCCCGCCTCACATCCTGCTCGCGGGCGGCCCTCATCGCCCCTCTACAGACCATCATGCTGAAATTATCTGAAATTCCGCTTGCCAACAGCCCCACTGTTACCGCTTTCTTCATCTCTGCTTACCTCCGCGCTTTCTCTCATCTCAATAACAAGAGGCCCCCCAAAAGTAAAACTACTTCTAGGGGGTATCCTACTTTTTAGTGCATCATCTCAGCCAGTATCTCCTTTGCCTTCTCCAACTGGTTGTCTGTGCCGTTCTTATAGAGCTCTGCATCAAACTGGACTTCCACATCAGGCTCAATACCAATCCCATGAATATTGTTTCCGTTTGGTGTAAAATAACTGCTCACTGTAAGCTTGACTGCCGATCCATCCGACAGATTGATCACCTTCTGAACAATCCCTTTGCCGAAGGTCGTCGTCCCTACAAGCGTGCCAATCTGATAATCCTTCACTGCACCTGCAAGAATCTCAGACGCACTCGCGCTGAGTCCATCCGTGAGCACGACCAGCGGCACTTGAATGGCATTCTCTCCCTTGCAGGTATATTCCTCGCGCGCTCCATATTTATCCTCCGTATAGACGATCAGCCCCTTGGGGAGAATCATTCGCGCAATATCACAGACTGTAGACAGATTTCCGCCCGGATTGCCGCGCAAATCAATGATAAGCCCCTTCATGCCCTCCGTCTGTGCCTGCTCATAGGCAGCCTCAAACTGTCCGGTTGTCACGAGGTCAAATTCAATAATCTGGATATATGCCATCCCGTTCTCAAGCATCTCATACTCTACAGTTGGACTTTCAATTTTTCTGCGCTCTACATCAATCTCCAGCGGCGCGGATTCATTTTCCCGAATGATCGTGAGTGTCACATAAGTATGTTCTTCCCCTTTGATCTTGCTCACGACATAGGCTTTGTCCCTGCCCTGCATATCCTCGCCATTGACTTTATAAATATAATCCCCCTTCATCAGACCGCTCGTCTCAGCAGGCGTATTCTTGATCACGCCGCTGATCTGCACATACCCTGTATCTCCGTCCTGAATATAGGCACCGATTCCATAATATATGCCTTCTGTCTGCTGCTGTAACGCGATCAGCTCATCATTTGTATAGTAGACGCTGTACGGGTCCTCCAGCGAACGAAGCAGCCCTCTGTAGAGTCCATCCTCGAGTTGTTCCTCCTCCACATTCTTCCAGAAATACTTCTGTATCGTGTCCTCCAGCAGCGCAAGCTTCTTCTCTACTTTTCCATCCGTGATGTGTGAGCCAGCCATCGCATTTCCCTGGCCGATCGGAAGGAACGCATGAAAGAACCGCACCATGCCCGCGATGCCCAGTGTGATTGTAATCGCTGCCAAAATCCCCGTAGCGATGCCCAAAATATAATATTTCGTCGTTGATTTATTTGTTTGGTTCTGCATGATAAAGCCTTTCTTTTCCAGTTATTTCAGGTAGTTCCATGGATTTACATAATTTCCGTTCAATCTCACGCCAAAGTGCAGATGGTTTCCAGTAGATCTTCCTGTCGTTCCGACCGCGGCAATCTTTTGTCCCTTCGTTACCTCCGCCCCCTGCGAGACATACAGCTTTGACGCATGCATATAGATCGTATATAGGTTATCACCGTGATACAGCATGATATAATTCCCCATCGTGCTGCTGTAGGAGGCAGCCACTACTGTCCCATTATACGCTGCGAGAATCGGTGAACCGCCTGGCGCTGCCAAGTCCAGTCCATTGTGAAACTTCTTGACATTCAGCGTCGGATGCATACGCTCTCCATACTCGTCTGAAATCCTTGTATAAGACGGCGCAGGCCACGCAAACATGCCGCCGTCATAGGTTTTCTTCTTTCCATTTGCCTCCTCAAGCTGCTTCTGCAAGGTCTTAGAAATCTCTTCAAGCTCCTTGATCTCGGCGTTCTGCGCTGCGATCTCCGCCTCGTACTCCCGCAAGAGCTGTTCCCTGTTGTTGATATCTGTTTCATATGCCTGGATATCCGCCTGCTTCTGTGAAATCAGGCTCTCCAAGGACGCCTCCTCCGCCTCGACGTTCTTCTTCGCCTCCTTCAAAAGCTCCTGCTCCGACTCTAACTGTGCCTTACATACCTCGACATACTCGCGCGTCGCACGGAACTCCTCAAACATTCGTTTATCTGATTCAGACACCTTCTCCACGTAATCTACCCGGTTTAGCATATCCCCAAATGAACGCGCACTCAGTATTGCCTCGAAATAAAAATTATCACCGCGCTCATACATACTCTTGATGCGCACTTTCATATTCCGGTACTGTGTCTCCTCCTGTGCAACAGCCGCGTCGAGCTCCTCCATCGTCTGTGTGATCTCTGCTTCCTTTTGCGTAATCATCTCTTTGATTTCTGCGATTCTGTTCTGTACCTCCGAGAGATTGCCATCGAGCTGTGTCACATATGCCGCGAGATCCTTTTTGGACTGCTCTAGCTCACTGATGATTGATTTGACATCTGTCATCCCCGACTGTAACTGCTTTTTCTGATTCTGTGCATCCTTGATCTCCTGCTGTTTCTGTTCAATGCTCTTTTTGAGATCTGATATATTGTCCGCCTGGCTGACAAATGACGGCATTCCCACAGACATCGCAGTCATCAAAATTGCCACCGCCATCAAAATTGCCACTTTTCTATAGTGCCTAATCTGCATAAACCCTGCCCTTTCTATCTTCTTATGCACGCTCATCACACACTCAGGTGCTTTCTCACTGTCGTGAAGCTTCCGATAAAGCCGATCCCCACACCCAGCCCGATACAGACTGGCACAAGGTTCGTGAACACCGTCTCGACTGGCAGAAACGCCAAAAGCTGTGACAAGGACGGAAAACGCTTTGCCACATACATCATCGCTTCATTATAGATAAAATATACTGCAATCAGCGGAATGAAGGAGCCAATGACCCCAATTACCATTCCTTCGATCACAAACGGCGCCCGTGTGAAAAAGTCTGTCGCGCCAATATACTTCATGATCTGAATCTCTTCCTTTCTGACAGAGATTCCGATGGCAACTGTATTGCTGATCAAAAAGATCGAGACCAAAAACAGAATGATGATAATGCCAATCGATACATAGCCGATAATGGCATTGACCCCCGTGAGCGCCTGTGCTGTGAGAAACGACTGGTTGATCTTGCGAATCCCCTCAATGGATTCCAAATAATCTACCAGTGCAGTCTGCATGGATACATCACTCAGATAAATGTCAAAGTGCGCACAGTCCTCAAGCGGATTTTCCGTGTAAAAGCTGACATCCCCCAGCTTGTTTTCCTCGACGAACTGCGCCCATGTCTCCTCCGCAGACACATAGTCCACATTGCTGACCTCAGTCCTGCGCACGATCATGCCGCGGATTTCCGCCACACGCTCATCGCTCAATCCCCCATCGAGGAGTGCGCTGACGCAAAGCCCCTGCTCCGCATTCTTCACCATGTGCTGAAAGTTCGTCAGAATCGAATAAAACAATCCAAACAGAAACAGACATGCCGAGATTGTCGCAACAGATGCCAGCGTGAACCATTTATTCTTAAAAATATTGCGTATGCCCTGCCATATGCAGTAAAATAGTGTATTAATCCTCATCGATGTAGCCACCCTTTTCCTCATCACTGACAATGATGCCTTTCTTCATAGTGATAACCCGTTTCTGCATGGCATTGACAATCTCACGATTGTGTGTGACAACTAGAACGGTGGTCCCATTGTTGTTTATTTTCTCCAACAGGTTCATGATATCCCAAGAATTTTTGGGATCCAAGTTCCCTGTCGGCTCGTCTGCAAGCAAGATCTGCGGTTTGTTGACAAGCGCCCGCGCGAGCGCCACACGCTGCTGTTCCCCGCCGGAAAGCTGCTTGGGTCTTGCCTTGTACTTCCCCGCAAGTCCCACTGTCGATAAAATCGACGGAACATTTTTCCGTATCTCCCTGTTCGGCATCTGGATAATGCGCTGCGCAAAGGCAACGTTGTCATACACATTTCTGTCCTTTAAGAGTCTAAAGTCCTGAAACACGACGCCCAGACTCCTGCGGAACTTAGGAATTGCCCGTCTCTTAAGCCTGACCACATCCGTTCCATTCACGATAATCTTCCCCGATGTGGGCAGCAGTTCCCGCAGCAGCAGCTTGATCAGCGTGGACTTTCCCGACCCGCTGTCACCCACGATAAAAACAAACTCTCCTTTATTTATATGCAGATTTACGTCATTTAATGCCGGTACCCCCACTGTGTAAGCCTTGCTCACATGCTCCATCACAATCGCCTTATCACTGCCGGCACTCAAACGCCTTCTTGTTCCTGTTGTTTTCAAATTCTCGTTCCACTCCTATATTTTAATATTCAAATGATTCCATATATTTCATATACCGCACAACCATCAGCGCGATCTTGAATGTGATCGCATCCTCAAAAATCCTCAGATCAAGCCCTGTGCTCTTTTGCAGCTTATCCAGCCGGTATACAAGCGTGTTGCGATGGATAAAAAGCTGCCTTGAAGTCTCTGACACATTCAGAGAATTTTCAAAAAATTTGTTGATGGTCGTGAGTGTCTCCTCATCAAAATCATCCGGGCTTTTTCCCCCGAAAATCTCCTTGATAAACATCTTGCACAGAGGAATCGGCAATTGATAAATCAAACGCCCGATGCCAAGCTCGCTGTACGCGATGATATCCCGCTCGGCAAAGAAAATCTTCCCCACATCAAGCGCCATCTTCGCTTCCTTGTAGGAGCGGCTGACTTCCTTGATCTCCTTCACATTCGTGCCGTAAGAAATATGCACATCCTTGATGCCGTCCTTGACCAGACTGTCCTCAATCGTCCGCGCATACTTGTCAATATCACGGTTCGACTCATTGTCCGCAATCTCCTTGACAACAATCACGTTGTTCTCATCGACCGCTGTCACAAAATCCCTGCCGTTCTGCCCGAAATTCTCACGCACCTTCTCCAGAATATTCGCATCCTTCCCATTCTGGGACTCAACGATCAAAACGGCACGTTTCACATCGGTCTGTATGTGAAGCTTCTTCGAGCGGCTATAGATATCCACCAATAAAAGATTGTCCAGCAACAGATTCTTAATAAAATTGTCCTTGTCAAAGCGCTCCTTGTATGCCACCATCAGATTTTGTAGTTGGAAGGCTGCCATCTTGCCCACCATATAAGCATTTTCCCCCGCATCATTGGCGATCAGAATATACTCTAGCTGCTGATCATCATAAATCTTAAAGAACTGGCATCCCTGGATCTCCTGGCTGTCCGCGGCTGACTTTACGAACTCTATCACGGAACCTTCAAAGCTGTTTCCGGTCGTTTTGGTGGAAGCCACCAATTTACCATCGATATCCGCCACAAAAAGCTCCACTCTTGCTATCGCCTTGATACCCTCGATGGTATTCTGCATAATCTGATTTGAAATCATATGCCACTCTCCTTCTTATACATTATCCACA
>CAJUII010000122.1 GCA_910586405.1 uncultured Lachnospiraceae bacterium | reverse complement strand
TGACGGTTCCTCTCGTGAGATATTACGCAAACCATGCCAACGAGCTGCCTTCCCCGTTCAAGGCATTGCAGATCGGAAATGTATGGCGGGCAGACAAGCCGCAAAAAGGCAGATACCGCCAGTTTATGCAGTGTGATATTGACATACTTGGCGAGGAGTCCAATCTCGCAGAGATCGAGCTGATTCTTGCGACGACCACCACACTGGGCAAACTGGGCTTCAAGAATTTTCAGATTCGGATTAATGACCGCAGACTCTTAAAGGCAATGGCCGCCTACAGTGGTTTTGAGGAGAAAGATTTTGATGATGTGTTTATCACATTGGACAAAATGGACAAGATCGGCTTGGAAGGTGTGGAGCGCGAGCTGATTGCAGACGGATATGACAGCGGCAGCGTTGAAAAATATCTCGCACTGTTTCGGGATCTGAACGCGTCAGAGGACAGGCTGTCTTTCGTCGAGGAAAAGATGACCGGATTTTTTGACGAGGAAGCCAAGGCGGGCTTTCGTGAGATTATCGAGAGCGTCAATGCCACAAAAGACGACTGTTTCCAGCTTGTCTTTGACCCTACCTTGGTGCGCGGCATGTCCTATTATACAGGCACAATCTTTGAGATCATGATGCCTGAGCTAGGCATAAGCTGTGGCGGCGGCGGGCGCTATGACAAGATGGTCGGCAGGTTTACAGGGAAAGATGTACCTGCGTGCGGCTTTTCCATCGGCTTTGAGCGCATTATACTGATTCTGATGGAGAGCAGCTTCAAGGTGCCAAACCAGAGCAAAAAGACAGCGTACTTGATTGAAAAAGGAGTGTCCGGCGACCGGCTTTGTGAGATTATTGCAGAGGCACAGCGAGAGAGACAGGACGGCACACAAGTGCTTGTGGCTCGCATGAACAAGAATAAAAAATTCCAGAAGGAGCAGCTCACCGCCCAAGGCTATGAGGAGTTTAAGCAGTTTTATAAAGATGAGTTAAAGAAGTAGCAGAAAGAGATATATGAGAAAAAAGAGCAAAAAGAGAAAGAAGGCGTTTGCGCTTGAGATCATAGAGCGACTCAAGAAGGCGTATCCAGACTCAGACTGTACACTAGATTACAATGAGGCGTGGAAGCTGCTAGTCAGTGTGCGTCTGGCGGCACAGTGCACCGACGCGAGAGTCAATGTAATCGTGCAGGACTTGTATGCAGAGTATCCAACGATCGACGCCATAGCAAATGCCGATGTTGAGGAGATTGAGCGCATTGTCAGACCATGCGGACTGGGGCGCAGTAAAGCAAGGGACATCAGCGCCTGTATGAAAATGCTGCGGGACGATTTTGACTGCAAGGTACCCGATGAGTTTAACACGCTGTTAAAACTTCCGGGTGTCGGGAGAAAGAGTGCAAATCTCATCATGGGAGATGTGTTTGGCAAACCGGCGATCGTGACAGATACGCACTGTATACGACTCACAAACCGCATGGGACTGGTAGATGGCATCAAAGAGCCTAAAAAGGTCGAGATGGCATTGTGGGAACTGATTCCGCCAGAGGAGGGCAATCAATTCTGCCACCGGCTTGTAGATCATGGACGTGAGATTTGTACGGCAAGAACAAAACCGTATTGCGACAGATGCTGTCTGAACGATATCTGTGAGAAACATATTAACGAGTAGGAGGAATCCCCCTACTCGTTTTCATCATGATGAGGATGTGAACCTATTATATTGATGGCTGTGACAACAGCGGTTAGAATTTCAGTTTTTGCCTGTGTGGACGAGGTATTTAGTTTATGAAACAGTGCACCAGTGTCTGTTCTGACATAATTAGGTTTTAGGCGGTTGAGCGCATAAGTCGCCATATCCAGCCTGCAAGCCTCACAGGAACAGATCTCTGGCATTGTGGGAAGCAGTTTTTTAAGCTGGTACTCCACATCATCCTCCATGATATTCTTTAAGCCTTCCATACTGTGTACCCCTTTCTTTTGTTTATCGTAATGCACTTCATACATCTAATACTATGTTAGTATAAAATTGTCAGATAATCAATAGAATTTTTATATTTTTTCAAACAATATGTTTTTAGATTGACATTCGGGCAGATTAACTATAAACTGGAAAAACAGGCGGAAGGCAATATTTAAAAGACTTTCGGACATACTAATGGAATGATTAATATAGGACGGAGAATTGAAATGCAGGAACAGGAAAAACTGGTTTTTCATCCTATTTCACTGGATGACAGAGATTGGATGAATGAAAAGCTGAGAGAAGAGAAGCTGGAGGCTTGCGAATATACGTTTGCTAATAATTTTATGTGGGCAGAAGTGTATGATGTTCGGGTTGCAAACGCCTATGGCTGCGGCGTGATTCGTTGTATGGGACAGAGGCATGTACAGTATTCATTTCCGTTTGGCAATGGAGACCAGAGGGCAGTCATCGTGCATCTGAAAAAAATATGTGTGGTCTACGGACGTCCGCTGATTTTATATCCCATCACAGAGAGCAGCAGGCTCAAGCTAATGGAATGGTTTCCGGGAGAATTTGAGATTTACTCAGACCGGGCGGATGCAGATTATGTGTACACGACAGAAAAACTTACTTCGCTCAAGGGGAAAAAGCTTCATGGAAAGAGAAATCATATTGCACGCTTTATGGATGATGGTGACTGGCGCTATGAGCCGATGACGCAGCAAAATATACCGGAGTGCCGCAGAATGGCAAAGGAATGGGCTTCACTTCGGGCAGATAAGTGGAACGATGACATGGAACAGGAAATTGGTGTGCTGGAAGTGGCTTTTACCAATTTCAATGAGCTGGGTCTTACAGGCGGTGTTTTGTACAAAGTGGATAAGGTGGTAGCATTCACCATCGGTGAAGCACTGAATGAAGATACCTTTGTTGTGCATTTTGAGAAGGCATTTCCTGATTTGCAAGGTGCCTATCCGATGATCAATCAGCAGTTTGTGCTTCACGCAGCACAGGATTTCCAGTATGTCAACCGTGAGGAGGACACTGGAGATTTGGGCCTTAGAAAGGCGAAGCTGTCGTATTATCCTGAGATTTTGTTAAAGAAGTACTGGGCGCAGGAGAGCCGTGTCGTGTTTGCAAATGAGAGGAATCCAGAGGAACTCATTTATTTATGGCAGCAGTGTTTTCACGATGACAAAGCATATATAGAAATGTATCTTGAACATCGCTTTGAGAAGGAAAACATGCTTGTAATCTATGAGGACAGTCGTCCAGTCTCAATGGCAAGCCTGCTGCCAGTACAGGTCACGATCAATGGAAACAAGGAGAACGCCCGTTATGTATATGCGGTGGGGACGCTTCCAGCGTACAGAAAAAAGGGATATGCATCACAAATTTTGCGGCATGCTGTGGAGAAATATGATGAGCCACTAATACTACAGCCAGCAGACAGAGATTTGCAGGAATATTATGAGAAGCAAGGTTTTGTGGACGCTTTCGGGGAGAGCCCCTGCTGGATTTATGCTGGCAGATGTACAGGGATACCGGTTATTCCGTCAAGTGGTGAGAATACTCTAAGAGCCGCAGAGACAGAAGCGGAGGATAGAGATCTAGAGGAGCTGGGCAGCTGGGCAGTTACGGAGGTCAGTGCGAGAGATTACAAAACTGTGCGGGATGAAGCCTTTGAAAAGGAAGGCTATGTAGAATGGGATGAGCAGGCCATTGGCTACGCTGTCAAAGAGAATCAGTTCTGCGGAGGAAGAACGTTGCTGCTGACCAGTACCACAAAGGATGCTGACATACAGCGTGCTGTATTGATGTATCGCATAGAGAACGACAGCCTTCACATCATCGAGACGACGCTTCATGACAATGCGCTTCACGAGATTCTGCCTGAGCTGCTTCTCTATACGGGCACCACATGGGCATTTGAGCGGAATATGGGGGGCATGATACTGCTGCCGAAACGTTTTTCAGAGTGGAATTATGAGGAAGGGTATTTAAGTCTGACACTTGGATAAAAACGATATAATAAAAAATATCAATAAAAATGATTAATTTTAACTATTCCAAATTGGATAGATGTATGGTATCATAGCTGTATCAGTGATAAATAACAATGAGAAAGGCAATGAAAAGAAGTAGTAGCTGCATGGAACATTTCAGAGAGCTGCCGTGAGGGTGCGAGGCAGCATGGGAAGTGCGGTGAACTCATCTTGGAGCTGTGCGCCTGAACAGACAAGTGATTCAGTAGGGTGCAACGGATTACCTGCCGTTATCAGGGGAAGGCATTATCGTGCTGAAGGAGTGCATATTTTTGTATAAAAATATGAAGTAGAGTGGTACCGCGAAAGAATATGGATGAGTCTTTCGTCTCTGCAATAATATGTTGTGGAGCGAAAGATTTTTTTGTTGGCAGGGTTGATGTATGGAGGTTGATATGAAGCGCTTTGATGAAACATATCGGTTTTTAACGGGGATGTATCACGACGGTTATTTTCCGGATTTTCTAGTAGATAAGATTAGAGCAGAGTTGGAGAACATGGTTGCTTTTTTAGAAACTGGCGTATCGGATCTTGGACAGATTCAGGAGAAATTTGACAGGATGACGATGGCAATCAACGATTTACAGGAAGAATTTGAAGAGAACGACAGTGAGATCGAGACAGTGGCAAGAGACAGTATTGCGACAGATGTAGATAAGATTTTAAGATGGTTTGATGTTGATCTGAATGTGGACGATGCTATTGGAGAACGTGATTGGTAAAACAAATAAAATGGAGGAATGAGACATGGAACATGCAGGCAAGTACGAAAAATCATATTTTTTACCGCCAGTCTGTACATATGACTGGGTGAAGAAGGATGCAGTCACTGAACCGCCAATCTGGTGTTCGGTTGATTTGAGAGACGGGAATCAGGCACTCATTGAGCCTATGAGTCTGGAGGAAAAATTACATTTCTTTGAGATGCTTGTGGACATCGGCTTTAAGGAGATTGAGGTTGGATTCCCTGCGGCGTCAGAGACAGAGTATGAATTTATGCGTGCTTTAATAGAAAGGAATATGATACCAGAGGACGTGACAGTGCAGGTGCTCACGCAGGCAAGAGAGCACATTATCAAAAAGACCTTTGAGGCAGTCAAGGGCGCGCCTCATGCAGTCATTCATCTGTATAATTCCACCTCGGTAGCGCAGCGCGAGCAAGTGTTCAAAAAAAGCAAAGAGGAGATCAAGAAGATTGCGACAGACGGCGCGGAGCTGTTAAAAAAGCTTGCAGCAGAGACAGACGGAAACTTTTCGTTTGAGTACAGCCCGGAGAGCTTCCACGGCACAGAGGTGGACTATGCCGTCGAGGTCTGCAATGCCGTGCTGGACATCTGGCAGCCGACTGCGGACAACAAGGCGATCATCAATATCCCGACAACCGTTGAGAATGCGATGCCGCATGTGTTTGCCACACAGGTGGAATATATTCATAAAAATCTCAAATACAGAGATGCCGTTGTGTTATCCGTCCATCCGCACAATGACCGCGGCTGTGGTGTGTGCGATGCGGAGTTCAGCATTCTTGCCGGTGCAGACCGCGTGGAGGGAACGCTTTTTGGCAATGGCGAGCGGACTGGAAATGTAGACTTGATCACCGTGGCGATGAACATGTTCTCGCACGGTGTGGATCCCAAGCTTGACTTTTCGAATATGCCGGAAATCAGAGAGAACTACGAGCTTTTCACGCGCATGAAAGTGCACGAGAGACAGCCCTATTCCGGCGATCTTGTATTTACAGCATTCTCAGGTTCGCATCAGGATGCCATCGCAAAAGGAATGCAGTGGCGTGAGGAGAAGCAGACTGACAAGTGGACAGTACCCTATCTGCCTGTTGATCCGAAGGATGTCGGCAGGAACTACGATGCAGATGTGATCCGCATCAACAGCCAGTCAGGAAAGGGCGGTGTCAACTATATTCTGAAACAAAATTACGGCATTTCGCTTCCCTATGCGATGCGTGAGGAGGTGGGCTATTTAGTTAAGGATGTCTCAGACCAGGAGCACAAGGTTCTCTCTCCACAGTGGGTTTATGATATTTTCTGTGAAAATTATGTGGATAACATGCCGCTGTTTCAGATCAGTGAGTGTCATTTCAAACAGGTAGATGGGATTATGGCAGAGGCAGTGATCGTCTGCGGCGACAAAAAGACAACCGTCGATGCGAACGGAAATGGACGTCTTGACGCGGTGAGCAACACAATCAAACAGTATTTTGGTGTCAGCTATCAGTTGTCTGACTATGAGGAACACGCCCTCACAAAAGGCTCGTCCTCCAAGGCGATCGCCTATGTGAGTGTCACCTGCAACGGTGAGAAATTCTGGGGTGTCGGCATGGATGATGATATTATTAAGGCATCTATACACGCACTCTGTGTCAGCGTCAACAAACTGCCGCAGATTCAGACCAATGAAGCTTGTCAGGATGAGCGAATGATGGAGATTTTTAATTATATTCAAGCAAACTATCAGGCGACAGCGCTCAGTGATGTCGCGGCACATTTTCATCTGTCAGAGCCGTATTTGAGCAAATATATTCACGAAAAATCTGGAAAAACCTTCGGAGATATCTTGATAAACATTCGTTTAAAAAAGGCGAAGACATTGCTGCGAAATGGCAATATGACCGTTGAGAATGTGGCGATGGCAGTTGGATATCCTAATGTTGAGCATTTTAACCGTATCTTTAAGAAAAAAATGGGCATGACGCCAGTCCAGTATCGAAAAGGCGGTCAATGATTCATGCGGGAAGAAATCAGAGAGATGCTTGCACAGTATGTAGATACGCAGTACAGAGAATTTTCGGCAGGGCTGATTCCTGGGGCGAAACCTCTTTTGGGGGTCAGGCTGCCGCAGATCAGACAGCTTGCAAAATGCATTGTTAATGATAAGAGCAACACCTTAAGGTGGCAGGAGGAAACTGCCGCCTGTGAAGGTGTCTGCGCGGACTTATTCTTCGAGGAGACGATGCTGCGCGGAATGCTCATCGGTTATGGAACGGCCCAAAAAGGGATTTCATGTGAGGAGGGGATTGCGTACTTAAAGGCTTTTATTCCATGTGTTGATAACTGGTCCGTGTGTGACAGTTTCTGCAATTCCTTTACGTTTGCGAACAGATATCGGGATGCAGTATGGACATTTATACAGCCGTATCTGTACTCTAAGCAGGAATATGAGGTTAGAGTGGGGTTAATCCTACTATTGAGTCAATATTTGAAGTACGATGTGGATAATCATAAAATTTCAAGAAACAGAACTGTGAGCATGGCAGATATTGAGCAAAATCCCGCAAATACAGAACGCTCTGCACAGACGAAAGCGCAATACCCTTATCTGGAAAAAATACTTATTGTTTTGAATAGAGTTTTCTCACAGGGATATTATGCACAGATGGCTGCGGCATGGCTGATGGCAGAGACTTTCATCTGCTTCCCCTATGAAGCCTGCCGAATGCTTGCGGATGCGTGTCAAATGGATGCGTGGACCTACAATAAGGCATTGCAAAAGATACGGGAGTCCTTAAACCCTGACAAGGATGTAAAGAACTATGCGAAAAGTCTCAAAAGGTGATGACAAAGCTTGTAAATCATGGTAAAATTTTAAGAGATTGGAGGATATATATGAGTAATTTTAAGGAAAGCCTGTATGAAAAGAAAAGTTTTATTTACCAGATTGGCGAGCATTATTATGCAATTGGCGCCAACACATTTGCCGCGGTAACGGATACACAGGAGCTAGACAACATGGAGCTTTTTCAAAATGCCTTAAAAAAGCAGAATGATAGACAAATCGCAAAATATCTGGACAAGCTCATGCGCATAGCCAATTCTTATCGTGTTGATGCGAGAGAACACTATAAAGTGCAGGAGAAGCTGTTTCAGTTCATAGACGGTTTGGCGTCAAAGGATGCAGCGGCTTTTCAAGCTTTGCAGAGACAGGTCTTTGCGTTTGACGAATTCTGTGAGAAATATCAGCATTGAGAGATTGGAATAAAAAAATTGTGTTCTTGTGTAGACAAATAAGAAAAATTGTGTTATGATTACAAACGTAATGCAAGCACTCGTAGTCTAATGGATAGAACGAAGGCCTCCGACGCCTTTAATGCAGGTTCGATT
>CAJUII010000121.1 GCA_910586405.1 uncultured Lachnospiraceae bacterium | reverse complement strand
CGGTTACACAAAATGAGCATCTGGGGAATGGTTCGATTATTCTTTGCCATAATGGTGCGCAATGATTAGTACACGTTTCAGAGCATGAAATGAATATCTTTGATCATGCCGCAATCTTCTTTCACATCAATACCCTCAATCAGATTTCTCCAAAAAGCCTGTCTTGCAATGCGGGGCAGTGTACAATAGGTTTCCTGCCAGTTCTCAACTAGAATCTGTTCTGCGCGGCAGAAGGCTTTGGTGACGCGTGTTTCAGTGTTTTCGGTCATCTGGCAGGAGTCGATCAGGGACTTTAGGCGGTCATACTCGCTGTCGTATTTCTCCTCGGTGATTCTTCCCTTTTGGTACATATTGTTGAGTCTGTCCAGCTCTTTCTGATATTTGGTTTTATCGGGCGCTTTCTTTTCTGCTTTTTTCTTTTCTGCAAGCATGTCTATGTAAATCTGTCGTTGTTCGTCGAGAGTCCGGTCAAGATTTTCGAGCAGATATGTCTCGGCTGTAGTCTCGTTGATGACTTTGCCATAGTCACACATGCGGTTGGAATAGTGGTTGGGGCATCTGTAGTATCTGGCGCAGGTGCCGCTTTTGCGGATTCGTTTATTGGAGGATAGTCTGCGTCCGCACAGTGGACAAATAAAAATACCGGGGAAAAGGAAGGGTTCGCAGGATTTTTGGGCTTTGTGTTCTTTGATGTTTCGCTCGTTGATTGTTTGCATTAGATTCCATTGGTCTTTGGTGATATATGCAGGGCAATAGCTGTCATTTTCGCGGTAGGAACCGTAATAAAATGTATGGGTGCACATCTTGAGCATGGAATTGATGGTAAAGGTATTTCCGTATTTGGTGTTGATGTATTTGACTGTGCCTGTCTTGGTCTGGTGGGCAAAGTAATATTCGAATGCATCATTCACGATGTGCGCTACAGATTCATCCTTTACAATGCGCTTGGCATCATCAACAAGCGCGACTTTGTAGCCAAAGGGAAGAGAGCTGTTGCCAAAGATCGCCTTTCCCTGTTTGACAGATGCTTCATTGACAAATTTGATTCGCTCGCTGGTGGTGTCTGTCTCGTTCTGATTGATGGAGAGCATAATATTGACATTCAGGCGTCCCTCACGGGTATCAAGATTCATACTTGGCTCGGCAGCAGCTACCCATGTACAGTTGTGCGCGTCGAGTATGTCCTGAACTTTATAAAAGTCAGCGACATTACGAAACCATCTGTCCATCTTCCAGAACAGGATGACATCAACCGCATCACATTTTACATGTTCTAGCAGCTCTTTGATTGCCTTGCGGCGTTTTAATTCTTTGCGGGCAGTCTTGCCCTCGTCGGCAAAGTGGCCGATGACCTTCCAGCCTTTGCCGACAGCATAGTCGGTCAGAAAGCGAAGCTGGGCTTCCAGACTTTTGCCATGCATGACTTGTTCGGCAGATGAAACCCGAATGTAGATTGCACATCTCATAATTTTGCTCATGATGATCGTCCTCCTTGATAATATTTATGATAAAAGGGTATAAAAAATACACCCAAAACAAACTGAATGGTTGCAAAGATGTACCAAAGTGTGCTATACTAATCTCGTTGTTAGGTATGTAGCTGGCACATCCAGTTGTATATCGATGTTCTCCCAGTGTTGTAGGCTCTGGGAGAATTTTTTATGCACACGGACGCGGAGAGGAAATAAGCAGCAAAAGCTGCCCGCGTCCGGCGCGGGAGTAGGGGAGAAGGGCATTCCCTTACTCGATTGCACACGGGCGTCCCAAGGAAGCATGTAAGCAAAAGCTGATGGATGCTCGGCGCGGAAGGGTTTCCTCTACTCGATTCCACAGACCCGTGCAGAGGAAATAAGGTGCTAAAGCGGCGCACGGGTCGCGCATGAGTAGGGAAGGTAAAGCTTCCTTACTTGATTTTGTAATCTGTAAGCAGATGATAACATAAAAATGGGTGTAAAGTCTACCCTTGTCTATTCATATCTTGGCAATATTGACGTTTACCAAACAATTTTTAGTTGATCGGAAAAAGGCGACCGAATTTGTACAAGAAATGTCAAAGACAGTGACTCCCACGCTGCCGCTTGATTTTAAAACGAACCTTGGATGGATGTAAGAATAGTGAGAAACTGTTGCTTTATTGAATTGTCATCCGTCCACGAAGATTCGTTTTTCTATTTTATGAATACTATGCCTGTATTTTGGAGAGAAGAGCTTCTTGTAATACCTGTGAAAAGTTTATCCCCATAGAAATCGCGCGGTCATTCAGCCATGACGGTATGGTTAAAGTCTTTTTTACTGCCTTCGTGTCCTTATACTGGTTAATGTCACAAGACACAAGGGAGGAAAAACCATCGTCCGTATGAATGGCAGAAATATCGGAGGGAGCGGCAATCTCTTTCTTCTGCTCCAAAAGAGTGAGAAGATAAGCTGCTAAAGCTTCCTGTGCCGCTTCCATGGTTTCATTGATTGAACTGCCATAGGTGTGACAGCCCTCCAGATCGGGAAATTCAACCCAATATGCATCCTCTTCTTTGTGGAAGATTGCGGGATATACAAACAGCATAAACATACCTCCTTATGGTTTAAGGAGAGGAGGACTATTTTAGCCCTGCCTCCTTAAGAATACTATTAAGTAAGCCGATAGGAACATCTTTGCCATGCAAGGGAACAATAGTAGTTTTCCCATCTTTCTGAAGAACATGATGGCTGCCGTTGATTCTGACTACGTTCCATCCATTTTTCTTCAAAAGCTTTAACAGGTCTTTGTCTTTCATGTTCCACCTCCTTACCCATATAGAATAACACGTACTATACGTGCTGTCAAGGGAAGGTTGAAAGAATATAGAAAAATTCAGGTGCGGAAATGTACCTACATCATTTTTCAGAATTATGTGGGACGGGGGTGTTAGATGAATTGAATGCAGTTACAGGTATCTTTGTCTCAATACCGTTACGAAGCCATTCTTCATTATAACCAAATTTTTGTAATCTGTAATCAGATGATATCATAAAAATGGGTGTATGAAAATTAGTGTAAAGTTTCCCCTTGTCTATCCATAATCTTGATGGTAGGACAGTAATATGGTTATGTACGCCTATGTATAAGAACATTTGTTTCTTGATTTTCTTTCATAGAAATGCTATATTGTACATAACAATTAGAAAATTTTCTTGTTGTTATATGAAAAGGAGGTGTAAAATGGCAACATCGACGTTTACTAAACAATTTTTTGTTGATCGGAAAAAGGCGACCGAATTTGTACAAGAAATGTCAAAGACAGCGACTCCCACGCTGCTGCCAGATTTTAAAACGAACCTTGCACATTTGCCTCAAAATGCTGAATTAAGAAATAGTATTCGGGATGCATTAAAAAAATAATGTATATAGTTATACCATTGGGAGAATTATTAAATGCAGAGTACGATCAAGAAAAATTAGAGCAGTCATTTCAAAAGTTCTCTTGTCAGCGTGAAACTGAGTAGAGATTAGATCAATAAATGAACCTCCTAGAGTATGAACACTCAGGGAGGTTTTGTTGTATGTTTATCAGTTGTTTGGTTGGAAGCTGCATAATATTTACACAGTGGCCACAAGCTTCAGGTCTTTGCGTGGACCTTTGACAAGGCATACGGTATAAGGATTTGGCATTTCGTAGATTCCCCATTTGCTTCGGAGGTATTGCTTGGAAGGATCAAGCTGTGCTTGGCTTACATGTGGAACGGAAGATGCCGGTGCGGTCTGGGCCGGTGTGGTTTGAGCAGGAGAGGGAGGGGCGGCTTGTACAGTTTCGGCAGCATCTTGTCTGACCAGTTCGCCCTGACCGGACTGGCGTCGCCGCATTTGGGATTCACGGTATTGTTCGGCATTAGGGATTTTAGTAAATTCAACCGTTTTATCAAAATTTTGTTTTACGACTGCTTCAATCTCCTCAAGGGTTACATGGAAAAATTCTCTCCTCGTATTCACCATATTTACTTTTCTGTCGTCAAATGCCCTGTGAAGTGCTGCTTCCAGAGCAGGGGCGTCATCGCTGAATATCATGGCATGGACATCAAATGCAAATGGGACAGAAGCATCTCCAAGCTCGTCCACACGGTCCATAGGTTCAAGCCTTCTTGTCATACCGATTTTGTAAATGTTCTCGCCAAAGGACCCAATATTTGAAATAATATACACATAGCCTGCGCGCTGGTTTGCTTCCCTGTAATCAATTTTTCTTATTTCTTCTTCGATATTGTCAAGCTGGCGCTGCACTTCGAGACGTCGTTCTTCTAAGATTGTTCGCTCTATTTCATTTGCTGACTGCATTTGGATTTCAAGACGGTGAAGTGCATTTCTATAGTGGCTTCGTTCCTTCTCGCTTGTTCGGCGGGCTTCTTCTATTTCACGTTGTAGTTTTTGTGCTTCACGCTGTTCTTCGCGGATGCGTTTCTGCTCTTCTTTTTCTTCCTGTTTTTTGATGGCATATTCATAACATAGATTTAGCTCCTGCAATTTCAAATCCAGATAGGAGGGAGTGATGGATATCTGCATTTTCGCATTTAATTTATTCAGATCTTCACAGGATTTGATGAGTCTCTTGCGGATGGATTCAACGTTGTTGAATTTGACTTTATCAATAATGGCTTCGCATTCGTTGTTAAATGCACGAAGGATTTGTTTGACATTGTCCGCCACGAGCTTTTTGCCTTGTGCAAGACTGTTATTGTAAGTAAAGTTGGTGGGAAAATATGCCGCTGTATTGTTTTTTATCATATTTTTTTGCCGCTCTCGCACAACTGCTAGCTTATCTTTGTACATTTCGGAGTTCATCAGATTATAGACGGGAGTGTAAAGACCGAAATCCTGATATAAGATTTCATCGTCCATAAAGATAATGAAAGCCTTTTTCCGTTGGATTTCATTGTTTAGTGTCTGTACTTGCTGTGTCAATGCCTCAACTGATGCCTGGACGGATTGTTTCTCGGCATTTAGCCGTTGAATTTCGGCATTTATGGAGACGGCCTGCCTCATCTCGGGTGTCAGGAGAGAGTTCAGGTAGTTATTTTCGGCGGTGAGGCGTTCGATGTCGTTTTTAAATTGCCGTGTTTTAAATACATCTGTAATTGCCATAGATAGTTTCCTCGTTTCTTATCTTTTTCTGATATTTTTCTGATCATATTTTACAGCATTTTTCAAAAGTATCTCTGATTACATCCTTTATCATTTCAAGCTGCTCGACTTCATCAAAGAAATATTCACACTCATAGTCTGTATTTTCAAATTTATGCAGCGTAAATAAATGTTGTTCTTTTCTGATATATACGCGGCAAATCCATTTGGTAGATGTCTCTCCAAGCTGCATACAGGTATATCTGGAAGTTTTTTTATAGAGAATGTTCTGGTTCGTGTTCAATAGGTTCTTGATATAATCTAAAATTTCCAGTTCGTCCTGAGTTAAGACAGCATCATTCTTTTCGGGTACTGCATTCGAAATAGCAGGTTCAGGCGAAATGACAGTACTTAGGCGTTCTGCAAGAATATCATTGATGTATTCGGCAAATGATTTTTGGATAATTCCTTTGAATTTATCAATGACTGCCTGTGTTTTTGCGCCGCTGTATATATTTTTGCTGATTAGTACTTTTACCAACTGGTCAGAGGGGGACTGAAACTGCTCTGCAATTTCCTTTTTTACCATGGTCATGTATTTTAAGTTTGAGGCACTGCTGAGAATATCTTTGAGATTAAAAGCCTCTTTTTGAAAGCGTTTGAGTTCCTGCACTGTCTCTTTTTTGAGATTGCAGAGATTAAACTCAAGGAATGGGACGGTATCCATTTTGTTGTGTTCTTCTAAGTCAGAATAGAACTGATATACAATACCGTTTGTCAGGATGCCAAATTTTGCCTTGGTGACGGAAAAATATCGAATTAATTGATTGATATGTTTGATGGAAAGTTCTGTATTGACTGGTTTGGCTTCAATTAAGATCAACGGTTCATTGTTGGACATAATGGCATAGTCAACTTTTTCACCTTTTTTAATGCCAACATCGGCAATATATTCAGGGACAAACTCATAGGGATTAAATACATCATAACCTAAGAGTTGGAAGAACGGCAGAATGATAGAAGTTTTCGTGGCTTCTTCCGTCAGGATACTTCCTTTTATGCGATCAATTCTGTTAGAGAAATTTGTTAGTTTTTCTAAAAAGTCCATAAGTGCTCCCTCTTTTCGCTGTTTTTGATATTAAGTATACAGGAAATTTCTGGAAAATAATAGTACTTTGTCGAAAAGTCGCGATAAATTATACATATTGCAAGAAACTATAAAAAAATGACGGTTTGTATCTTGTAAGTATCTGACAAAGTTTGCAGGAAATATAAGATATGAAAATACGAGGGTGGATTTTATTGCTTGTAGTGTGGTAGCATATTTTTAGAGAGAAGAACATTTTAGAAATAAATTTTTTGGAGATGTGAATGGAGAGGAGTGATCAAGTGTCAGAAAAAGATTATATCAAACAGATTGTCGAAATGACTTGGTTGCTGGGAAAGAAAGATATAAAATTTTTGAAGCAGATCTATACGATGATGCGGCATTACATAAGAAAAAGAAAGTGCGAGTGAAATATAAGGGCGTAACCTTTCGGCTATGCCCTTCCGTTCATCAAGGCTTAAATGATATCATTTTTCAATGCTTCGATTTCTGTAATAGATAAATTGGTTGATTCTGCAATAATATTGATATCGACACCTAGCGAGAGGAGCTTTTGGGCGGTGTTACGAATACGTTGCTCTCCGTATTGTTTGCCGCGCAGCTCTGCTTCATAGATACCTTGATTGTAATCTAAGATAGCTTTTTCACGGGCTTCGTATTCAAGACGTTTCTGTTCATCCTGACTGATGATCTGTAATTGATCATAGGCGCTTTTGATATAGGGGTCTTTTTCAGCGATCATGTTAAATTCCTCCGTTTCTTCGGCATTGATAAATTTAGCCCACAGCTCAACACGGCTGCTGTTTTCTTGGAGCTCCGTGGGAAGCTTAGGCAGTTCTATTACATGGAACTCCATTTTGTCTGTGTACTTGAAGTGGCGTGTGTCCTCTAAGATGTGGAAGCAGGAGTAAAAATCGTTTTCGCCTTCAAACAGTACAAAGTCAAGAATGCTGATGCTTACGCATTTTTTGAATATGTTATATTTCTGTCCCGGTTTGATCTGGTCGGTATACATTTTGGCAGCATAGAACAGGGAGCGGTCAGACCATACCATTAGTTCAGAGAGCTGGATTTCAGTGTCAATCTCCGTGTCGTCGTTCATGAGAATCCGAACATCAAGAATGCCAAGTTTGTCATCTGCATGTGTCTGGCGCAGGTAAGGGTTGAGTATGCGGGTTGATTTGATGTCTGCCGGGTCCAGCTTCAGGACGGCAGACAGAAAACCGGTGCGGGCTTTTTCGTCATTCATGATTTCTTTGAATGCGAAGTCAATTTTGGGTTTCATTAGAAAATTGCTCATAGGGTCTCCTTTTTTATATTGGTTTTTCGCTATCTGTTATTTCCTTTTTGATTTCAACGATTATTTTGTCTATAATGCTGTCAGCGATCTGTCTTGATTTATCATCCAGTTTGCAGTATACCTTCAGAATGCTTTTGATTAACGTATAGGTGGGGCTTTCGGTTGATAGCAGATCTTCTATGTATTCAGCGAGTTCATCCTCCTCTAATTTCGGAGGCTGCTTAGGTTCTATTCCATCACGGAGCCATTCCTCACGGTATCCAAATTCGCGGCAAATTGATTTGATCATTTGTTCTGTAACTCCATTAATGCCATGTTCAATAGAGCTGATTGCTGTTTTGCCAACACCTAGTTTTTCACCAAATTTTTCAAGGGTAAGTTTTTCTGATTTTCGTATTTCTCTAACTCGTTCATGTACCGTCATTTTTTCACCTCCATAAACAAAGAATAACATTTGAGAAAATACATGTCAATAAAAAAGTCCATTAAGTGAACAAAAACTATTGACAAAATCAATTAAATGGACTACAATGTCCATATAAAGGACAGAAAAGAGGTGATTATATGACTTTGCTGGACAAAGAGCAGAAAATTAATCAGATTAACGAGAAACTGTCAGTTATGGGCAGCAGAGAATTGTTGATCGTACATACAACAATTATGGCACTTTATCTTAGGCAGCAGAGTGACCAGTGTGCAATGTCATTTAGTTAGGTGCGTGAGCTGTTAAGTTAAGGAAAATCTGTCATGGCAGAATTTTGCATTTTGCAAATTCGGAAA
>CAJUII010000120.1 GCA_910586405.1 uncultured Lachnospiraceae bacterium | reverse complement strand
TGTACACTTTTCGGCTCTTTTTTTCTCCGTGCCATTGTCTGCCTCCTTATAATTATACTTATAGTTTAATTATAAAGGTTTTAAAGAATACTGTCAACTTTTACCTCCAAAATAATTGTTGTCCTGCAAATTAGATGCACCAGCTCCATGCAGATTAGATGCGCCTGATTTTGATGTTGCGCGTTGGGGATCAGCGGATTGCCTGCACCAACATCAGCAAGTTATCTGATCGTTATTAAAATTGAAGCAAATTCACAGATCGGAAGAAATGCAAAAAGCAGGGAAACCTGCTTTTGCTGCTAAATCTCATTATTGTTAATTGCCTGCATGACGATTTCTGCTGTGATCATGTCAATCTCCCTTCTGCTACACAACCGAAGCGACAAGGCGCATAGAAACTTGAAAAGACGATACGCCCTTAAAATCAGGGTTATACCGCCTAATCTGAAATTCTTTTTCTACACTATATTATTTTAACAATTTCATCTCTGGATAATATTCAAATTCAGCTTTTCCAATCAGGTCTCCCCGCGCTACAAACTTATTCATCCAATACCTTGAATCCCACGAACTGTTGCGGTTATCCCCCATCATAAAATAGGAATCCTCAGGTATTTGATAAGGTCCAAAATTCTCATAAAACTTGATATTCGTATAATCTGGAATCACTTTACCATCAATATAAACTTCTCCATCAATTCCCTCAATCGTCTCTCCCGGAAGCCCAATAATCCGTTTGAGATACATCGTTTCCCCGTCATCGGGGTAATAAAATGATACGATATCCCCTCTCTGTGGTACATCATACAGATATGCCAGACGGTTGATGACAATCCTGCTTCCGGTCATGACCGTCTGCTCCATTGACCCTGTCGGCACCAAGGCGCTTGCGACGACATTATTTTTCAGCCAAAACGCAACCACCAGCGCAAACAAGATCATTTTTGACCATTCATATACTCCTCTTATTACTTTTTTCATCAAGTAACACCTTCCTATCAATCATTACATGAAGTTCCCATATACGCAGCCTGATACCGCATCCCCTCCTGATCATACAAATCTGTCAGCTTCAAGTCCGGCTCATTATAATAAATCGTGTACGCCTCACCATAAACTGCATAAATTCCACGCTGTGCCAGCGGCGACAAACGATTTGTCTCCAAAGCCTCTGTGATATAGACAGGAATCACCTGCATCAATATTTCTGCGCAGCCATACTCTTTCGCATACGTGACAAGATTGTGGACAGCGCTTTTGCAAAAACCATCTGCCACGTCAATATATGCCGTCCGAACCACGCCATTTTGAAATTCATAGTAATGCTGCCAGTCGAGGCTGTTTGCTGGATAGTCCCGCAATAAGACAATGCTCATCGCATGGTCATATTTCATAATCCCTGCCTGATGCACCGTGTTCCCAACTCTGTTAAAAAGATTCAGCGCATACTCTGAACCACTCAAATCATCCAGATTCCGCACGAACCCGTCATAACTCGAGATGGACCCCCGCACAAATCCGTTTGCCTTCATAGTATCTGCAATATAATCTACAATAAACGCATTGGCCATCCAATAAAAATCAATAAAATCAGAAATTCCTTCCTCTGATGCATATGCTAGATACTCCTCAGAAACAAAGAGTTTGATGCGGTTCTCTCCTAAAAGCTCAATCTGAACCGCATGTTCATCCTGCGCAAAGGCACTAATTTCAGCAAAGTAGGCTGCTATTTCCTCATTTTGATATGGGTCAAAGTCCACCGTCTCCATATCGTCCTTGCAGCCAAACAGATTCTTGTACTGAACGTATACCGGCGCTAAATAAATCGCTCTGTTCCCATATTTTTCCAGCAGGGAAAACGCCTGATACAGCACCTCCTCCACCTCGATTTCCTCATTGGGGTGCTGATTGATATAATACAGATTTTTTACCCCGTCAAAAGACATACTCGTGTGAAAAAGCTCATACGCCTTTGCTGTCGTCTCGGTATACAGTGCGGAGACTGCCTTTTTCTCTGCGGTCGCCGGCAATTCTCCTGCCCCAATATCGTATTGAAAAATCAATTCGTCAGAACAGTTCAGTTCAGACGAAGCTGCTTCGATCGTTGTCCAGCCTGTATCTGCTGTCAAATATCCGATCAGAGAATACCCCAATGCCCCAACGCCAATCAGAATCAAAAGTATGGTTAAAATCAGTCTGCCTTTGGGATACTTCTCAAAAAGTTCAATCCGCTTTACAGGCTTTGGGTGTCTGTCATTTCTGTCTCTAACTGTTCGATTCAAGCTATACCACCACTAATATCAATAGAATCACAAACAACACGATGATCGCCGCCAAGGTCAGCAGACCGGCAATCGCGCCTTTTTTACATGCCGAATAATTGCGGTAATAATGAAAATGTTTGAATACAAATGCTGCGATCAATCCTAATATTGGAAGCAAAAATGACAAAATCTTATACCATATGCTTCCCGTATCATGCACTGGTGCTTTCAAAAATTCATCTTCTGAAGCGGACAGTTCGTTGGCGTTCTTTTCCTGCGAACGCTTCTGTGCCTGCGGTGCGTCCGGGTCTACAATGTTGATGGACTTGAGCGGCACACCCTTTTCACGTATCGCCCGATACTCCTCAATTTCCTTTTTATTTCCATACACAAAATGATCGTGCCCAATATTGACAAGCTCTGGCTGGTCTGTACTGTAATCATGCATCGACGGATCATACGTATAAAGCACTTTATTTTTTTCAAGCTTCGGATCTGGAATCGGAATCGCAGAAATCAGTGAGTGTGTGTATGGATGCAGCGGAAATTCAAACAATTCGTCCGCCTCTGCAATCTCCACGATATTTCCTTTATAAATAACGCCAATCCGGTCAGAAATAAACCGTACAATAGACAAGTCATGCGCAATGAACAGATACGTGACATTCTTTTCAACCTGAAATTTTTTGAGCAAGTTCAGTACCTGCGCTCTAATCGACACATCGAGCGCAGAAATCGGCTCATCTGCCACAACAAGCTCTGGCTCCATAACCATCGCACGCGCAAGCCCGATTCTCTGCCGCTGTCCGCCTGAAAACTCATGGGGATAGCGCGTCAAATGCTCTGGCAGCAAGCCCACCTCATTGATCATTTCCTCAACTTTGCGGACGCGGTCCGCTTCATTCTCATATAAATGAAAGTTGTACAAGCCCTCTGACACGATATAATCTACGGTCGCACGCTCATTGAGGGATGCCGCGGGGTCCTGAAAGACCATCTGAATATTTCGAATGACCTCTCTGTCCAGCGAATGTGGAATCTTTCCCGAAATGCGGACTCCCTTATATTGAATCTCACCGCTGGCACAGGGATTGACACGAATGACCGCCCTTCCGACTGTCGTCTTGCCTGAGCCTGACTCTCCTACCAGCGAAAATGTTTCACCCTTGTAAATGTCAAAGCTGGCATTCTTGACAGCCTTGACAGCACTGTCACCCTTGCCAAAGGTAATATCTACATTTTTGACGGATAATAAGATCTCTTTGCCATTTTTTTCATCAATTGGACCGTGTTCCGGCAAATGAGACACGCGTCCTGAAGTTTTCTGATTTAGGTTTGACACGTTCTAAATCTCCTATATGTTAAATGCTTTTAATAGTTTCTCGTGAATATTCTGAATTGCCTCTGGTTTCTCAACCTTGGGAGAACGCGGGTCCAAAAGCCAAGTCTTTGCGTAGTGCGTATCGCTGACCTTGAACATTGGCGGCTCCTTCAAAGTATCAATCTTCATGCAATATGGATTACGCGGTGCAAACGCATCTCCTACAACCTTATTGTACAGAGAAGGCGGTGTTCCATTGATGGAGTACAGCTTTGTATTCTTCTCCGCAAGCTGCGGCATGGACGATAGCAATGCCCATGTGTAGGGATGTCTTGGATCATAGAAAATCTCATCGACAGATGCAAGCTCTATAATCTGTCCCGCATACACGACTGCAACGCGGTCAGCAATATTCGCGACAACGCCAAGGTCATGTGTGATAAATACAATCGTATAATTAAATTCTTTCTGCAAATCTTTTAGGAGCTTTAAAATCTGTGCCTGAATCGTAACATCCAGTGCCGTTGTAGGCTCATCGCAGATTAAAATCTTAGGCTGGCAGGACAGCGCGATCGCTATGACAATTCTCTGCCGCATACCGCCAGAATACTGAAATGGATAATCATCAAAACGCGCCTCAGCATTTGGGATTCCCACCTTTTTCATCAAATCCAGCGCTTTTGCGCGCGCCTCGGACTCTGTCACATCCTGATGCTTCATGATGATTGATGTGATCTGCTTCCCAATCGTGATAATTGGATTCAACGATGTCATAGGGTCCTGAAATACCGTCGCGATCTTCTTGCCGCGGATTTGATACCAGTCCTTAGCATACTTAACATTCGCAAGATTCAGCACACAAGTTCCGTGCAGTTTGTCCGCTGTCTCATCCAGATATTTCACGCGGAAAGCTACCTTGTCAAAAACGGCATTTCTCTGCGCATCATCAGACAAATCAACACCTGTCTCCATCGCCGTCTTTAACGCTGACAACAACTTGTTCAACAGCTTTACACGCTTTGTAAAACTATATCTTCCGATGGAGAGATATACCTCCTTGGCAAGAACTTCGTTGCGCTTTTTTGTATTCTCTGAGATACTTCCCTTGACCGCAGCATCATACTTTGTCTTTAATTCTGACATCTTGGTATCGTACTGTTTCCTATATGCCGTATCGTTTTTAAGACGCGTCTCCGCTGCCTTCTCCATCGCGATTCGTTCTTTTAATAACTTTTTAATCTCTTTCTCCATTTCCTTGATCGAATTAGAGAGCTCTTTGATCTTCGCTTTTTCTGTCTTGGGGTCTAACGTCTGTTTCAGATTAAACGCCTCTGTTTTCCTGATTCCCAGCTCTGCGATTGCCTTGTCGCTCGCCTCGCCCTCCTCTTTGCTGATATCTGCCTTTTCCCGGCGCTCAGCCTTCAAAGCTTCCATCTCTTTGTAGATATCAACCCCGAGTTCATAATGAGAATACGCGTTTAATTTGGTCAGCGCATGGTCAATCATCTGCTTCGAGACAGATGTTTTCCTGACATGGGTATCCGCCAAATCTTCGTCATGAAAAAGAATACTGCCATTGTCAATATAACCATTGCTGTCCAGCATTCCGGCAAACGTCTTGGTAAATACAGATTTACCAGAACCGGATTCCCCCACGATCGCAATTGATTCATTCTCATAAATATCAAGTGAAACGCCGCGGATTGCTGTCAAACGCTTTCCGCGCACGCGAAATTTAACTTCCAAATCCTTGATTGATAATAATACTTTTTTATTTTTCATTCTGTCCCCCGCCTACATGTGTGTTCTCGGATCGGATGCATCACCAAGGTTCTGCCCAACCACATACAATACAATCGTAATAATTGAAGCTACAGCAACCGGACTCCAGAACTCGAAGCCCCAGCCGGGGGTCAGCATCGCACTCTCCGCCTCGAATATCAATCTGCCTAGTGACATCTCTTTCAATCCCATTCCGATATAGGCAAGAAACACCTCATAGGAAATATAGGAAGGAATCTCTGTCGCTGCAAGTGTCACAACGATTGAAGTCATAAACGGCAAAATATTTTTCATCGCAATGCGAATCGTGGATGTACCCAGACATCTTGAAGCCAGATTGTATTCTCTGTCACGGATAATGACAACCTGTGTACGGATAAAGTACGCGATCATCAGCCATCCAGTAATCGTCATCGCAAACACCATCGTCCAGAAACCGGCTGAAAAGATCATGACCATAACAGAAATCACTAAAATATATGGCAGATTCGCAATAATGTTATAGACAATCATCATCACATTGTCAACTTTTTTGGAGAAGCCCCAGATCGCACCTACCAGCACGCCGACGGTCATGTTGATCAGCGCAACAATCAAAGCCAGCGAAATAGAAATCTGAGAGCCATACCAGATTGCGTCAAAGGTTGACTGACCTGCTGCACCTGCACCCAAAAGCCAGTGAATACTAAAGCCAAACTTGTCAATTGCCGCCTTTGGCGTCAAATGCTTCGCAGAGGCATTGAGCAGATTGCCAAACTTATCATACTCTACAAATATTGGATACAGATATGCCATCAATACAATCAAGCCTAGCAGACTCAGCATCACGATATTAATCTTTTTGCGAAAGAAAACGCGGAAAACTGACTGCCAGTAAGAGTACCTTGGCGCTGTAATCTTCTCTGACTCCAAATCACTGTGATTAATCACAGAAAAAAGTTCTTCGTCAGACATTCCTTCCGTGAGATCGGGTTCTTTCAAATCGGTCATATCCACACTCACGTGTCCATGTTTAAAATCTACATTCATATTAATCTCCCATGCCGCCGCTGGCGGCCCTAATCCTTGTTACCGCTCTTTACTTGAGAAAGAAATTCTGGGATCAACCATAGACATCAGCACGTCACCCAAAATAATCGCTACCACACTCAAAATCGCATAGAATAAGGAAACACCGACAATAACGCCATTGTCGTACTTGTTGATCGCCTCTGTCAGCAAGTTACCTGCACCGGGAACAACATACACACGCTCTGTAATGATCGCACCTGTCAGACACCCCAGTACGCTCGCCGGAATACCATGTATAATAGGAATCGACGCATTCTTTAATATATGCTTTGAGAAAATCTCTTTCTCAGACAAACCGCCTGCTCTGGCAAACTTTACATAGTCGGAGTTCATCTGATCAATCATATAGCGGCGAAGCCATTTCATCAAATTGGCAACTTGCGGAAGCGCAAGCGAAATGATCGGCAGCACATACACAAGTCGGTTCGCCGTATCCATGTCAAAAGTAGTAGGAAGCCCCATCTTTCCGCCAATCGCTTTAAACAGGAAAATATACGCCAATGACGGTACTGCAATGATAAACACAATATAGAACGTACCAATCTTGTCCAGCAGCTTGTCCTTCTTTCTCGACATAGCAATACCAAGCGGCACGCCGATTAAATATGCAAGCACTGTCGCTATAATACCGATCAGGAAGGAATACCCCATCTTGGAAAGTCCGCTCTTCACCGTGTCAACAGAAGTATAATCATCAATATAGCGCGACTCATAAATCAGACTCGAATGGAGTGAATCTGCCAGATATGTCGCGGAATGCAGATCATCTGCACTCTCCTCCTCTAGTCCCGTCGGATACGTAATCATTGATGCGACATAAGACCCCTGCGTCCTTGTCATCGTCGTGAACACATCGATACCCATATTGACAGAATAAGATGTTCCGAGGTTGATTGTCAGCATATTCTGGTGGATAAAAGGAAAAGTATTGTCACAGTACAGCAAATACTTATGTCTCGTTCCGTTTCCTATAATTGCCGGTGAAAATTTCTTACCGCCATAAACAGGATCATATAAAGTAAAGGAAATACCACGATCTCCCACATCATTTTCAATCTCATTAATATTATCAATCTTAAATATTCCAGCGAAATAACGCCACAGACGGTTAATCAGAGGAATATCCTTGTAGGCAAAAAGCTGCTGCTGTCCGCCGTTGGCAATCTTTCTCTTGCCCATCATGACAGCATTGAGCCGTTCAATCGTATAGCCCTGTGCCTTATACTTGTTCTCAAATTTCTCAATATATTCTTTTACCAGCTCGGAATCCTTGTCTGCGGTTCTGCCAAGACTTACCGCGGACTGTCTGGTCTCCTCATCAATCTCCCCACTTACTGTGAGATCATATAAATAATCAGAGTACGGCACGTAATCAAGATAGCCGTAATCTTCCCATTTTTGGTATTTGTACGTTATTTTCTGGTTATTCTGCTGATGATTGTACACGGTGTCCGACGCAAAGATCAGATTCCTGTCCAGCAGGGAATAAATCATGATCATAATCAGCATGACAACCACAATCACACAAAGGATTCCATGAAATAAACGTTTTAATAAATATTTTGCCATAAAATCATCCACTCTTTATCCATCACAAGGGAATGGTTTCCCATTCCCTGCGACAGAATCGTATTACTGGTATTAGAAAATACCAAGACTCTTAGTTACATAACCTGCATAATCAGGTAAGAATGTATCGAGATATGTAGAAGGATCACCGAAATCCGGTCCCCATCCTGACACGTCTGTTATGTTGTAGTTTGCTTCATAACCATAGTCTGTGAAATATCCTGTATAATACCATTCATCTGTATCATTTCCGGGTACTAATGTAATAATAACTTCTCCGTCCAAAGAAGCCTCAATGGACTGCTTGTATGCGTTTGCCATATT
>CAJUII010000119.1 GCA_910586405.1 uncultured Lachnospiraceae bacterium | reverse complement strand
TGTGTCAGATTTTTTTCTTTTCTGCACCGTGCAATAAATGCACCGATTCTTTTTTGATCCATACAATAAATCTCCTTTGCTATATTTGATCGCAGTATATCAAAAAGAAAATCTATTTAGAACATACGAAGCGTTGATTCTATACGAAACGCTTCGTTGAACATCATGTCACAATCCATTTTATCGCTTATATACCTCCCTGTTCCTGCCTTCTTTCGGCTTTCTGCATCTTTATTCAAACTCATACTCCCGAATGTCGTCAAAGGACTGATCAAGTAATTTTTTCTCTGCAAACATACTGCGAACTCATTATTTTATAAACCTCCCTCTAGTTTCAGACATACTAATTCCTACTGATGTGTCTGCACTGTTGTATTCAAAAATCACATCTTCTTCCACTGCTTTTATTATACATCGGGCAATTCTGATTGAAAACTGAATTTCTCGTAATATTTTCTCAGCAGCCGATCAAAGTCCACCGAACGAAAAGAGCATATGCAGCTCTTTTTACAGATGGACGAATAGATAACGCCGATACAGCGGGTGGAAGAAATTAATTGAATTTTTGATAGAAATATGCGTGTGATTGTGCTATTCTGTTAGAGATACAAATGAAGGAAAACATTTCCTCTGTTCGACTGCACCGCAACCCATAAGAAAGGAGTATCCCTTACCATGTCAGTATATCAGATTGTATTCAGCCCCACCGGCGGCACGAAAAAAGCTGCGGACATTTTTGTGAAATCATTTTGCCCTCAGAGCACCTTGATTGATCTCACTGACCGCAGCCAAGATTATTCTATGTATTCATTTCATGCAGAGGACATCTGCATCATCGCTGTCCCCTCCTACGGCGGACGCGTTCCCGACTGCGCAGTATCGCGGCTTCGCCAGATGCAGGGAAACAGCGCACGCGCCATACTCATCGTCGTGTACGGAAACCGCGCTTACGATGATACCTTTGCAGAGCTGCAAGATACGCTGGCAGACTGCGGATTTATCTGTGCTGCTGCGGTTGCCGCCATCGCAGAACATTCCATCATGCGCCAGTATGCCGCCAGCCGCCCAGACGCGCAGGACGAAAAAGAACTAGCCTCATTTGCCCAAATTATCCGGGAACATATTGCGTCCGACGCGCCATCAACTCCCCTGAACCTGCCCGGAAACCGGCCCTACCGTGAATACAACGGCGTTCCCATCAAACCTCAGGCAAGTCAGTCCTGCACCCAATGCGGTCTCTGTGCAAAAGAGTGCCCTGTAGGCGCAATTGACACCGACTCCCCCTCCAAGACCGATACGCACCGCTGTATTTCCTGTATGCGCTGTATCGCCGTCTGCCCGCAGAAAGCCCGCAGCGTCAGCAGTATTCTCCTCGCTGCCAGCAGTATGAAGCTGAAAAAAGCTTGCAGCGGATACAAACACAATGAATTATTTCTGCCGCAGCAATAACCATATTACCCCAGAGCCACATCCAGAATCATCATCACAACAAATCCCACTGCGACACCAATCGTTCCGATGTTTGTATGTTCACCTGACTGTGACTCTGGAATCAGCTCCTCCACCACAACATAGATCATCGCACCTGCTGCAAAAGCAAGAAAATATGGGAGCATTGGCACGATCAATCCCGCAAGAACAATCGTCAACACCGCGCCAACCGGTTCGACAAGCCCTGACAGCAAGCCGTAAGCAAACGCTCTTTTCTTGGAAGTCCCTTGACTTTTGAGCGGCATCGAGATGATCGCGCCCTCCGGGAAATTCTGTATTGCAATGCCCAGCGCCAGTGTAAACGCCCCCGCCATCGTAATCTGTGTATCTCCTAAGAGTGCTCCCGCGAAGGTCACACCGACTGCCATCCCTTCGGGTATATTGTGCAATGTGACAGCGAACACCATCATCGTTGTCTTTTTGACCTTGGTTTTCATGCCCTCTGGTTTATCTGTGTCCAGATGCAAGTGCGGTATCACACTGTCCAAAAGCAGCAAAAATGCCATTCCTAAAATAAATCCCACTGCTGCCGGTATCCATGCAACCTTTCCCTGCTCTGCCGCCATGTCGATTGCCGGAATGAGAAGCGACCATACTGAAGCCGCCACCATCACCCCCGCCGCAAATCCCATCAACAATTTCTCAATCTTTTTATTTATCTGGTTTCTCATGAAAAAAACCATAGCCGAGCCAAGCGTCGTGCCGATAAAAGGTATCATCACCCCTGCCGCTACGCTGATATCCATGCTATTTTCCCCCTTTTTCTTCATTATAGTATATGATTCGAGTTTTGAAAGGTTATAAGTTAGTTTTGTCTAACTTTTCTTATAATATAGCATAGCTCAGACAATTTTGCAACTGCTTCATATTTCCACTTTTTTAATCAACTAACATTTTTTCTTTTGATGCCCGTGTGCATAAAAAACGGTCCCGCAAACCCACAAGTTCACGGAACCTTAAACGCAATCTCTATTTACAGCATGGAAGCCCGCAGCTCCTGCGCGCTCTTTGTGCTCAGATATGCCGGTGCGATGTCAAATACAGTCTTGCATCCGCTCTGTCCTTCCTGTGACAGACGATGTGCCGCCCGCGCGTAGGCTGCGAGCACACTCGCCGTAAATTCCGGGTTGGAATCAAGTTTGAGACGATATTCGATCAAATGCTTGTGCTCTTTCTCCCAGCCTGTCACGCCGCTTCTCAGCACAAAACCGCCGTGTGGAATCCCACTGTGATTTGCGAGCAGCTCGTCCTCACTGATAAAGTGCACTGTCGTGTCGTAGTCAGCAAAATAATTTGGCATTGTCTTGATCGTCTCCTCGACCTTTGCCGCGTCAGCGCCTTCCTCCAGCACGACAAAACATTCCCGCGTGTGCTTTTGACGCGTTGTCAGTTCTGGATTGCTGCCAGAACGCGCCGCGTCCAGCGCGGCTTCAACTGGTATGGTATACTGTTTTGCATTTTTCACCCCCTCAATTCGGCGAATGGCATCCGAATGTCCCTGACTGACACCCTTCCCCCAAAATGTATAATCTCTGCCTTCTGGAAGAATTGCATTCGCATACAGGCGGTTCAGTGAGAACATTCCCGGGTCCCAGCCCACCGAGATAATGCCGATATGACCGCTCTCCTTCGCAGCGGCATCCACTTTTTCAAAATGCTCTGGAATGCGCGCATGGGTGTCAAAGCTGTCAATCACGTTAAAATGCTTCACATACGCCGGTGTCTGTGCCGGAAGATCTGTCGCGCTGCCGCCGCAGAGAATCATCACGTCGATCTTGTCCTTCCACGTCTCCACCTCCGAAATCCTGCACACCTTTGCAGTGTTTGTCAAAATCGAGACCGTCTCCGGGTCCCTGCGCGTAAACACTGCCGCAAGTTCGAGATCCTCATTCTGCCGCACCGCGCACTCCACGCCGCGCCCCAGATTGCCATATCCTAATATTCCTATACGTATACTCATTTTCTCTCTCCTTATTTCCACTCTTTGCCTGTACCCGTACACACAATTTTTCCGTTCGGCTTCATTCCCACTGTCTGAATGCGGATTGCCCCTCTGCTTTGTCCAATCGCACGATAGCTTCTACAACTGCTCAATCTGCTGCATGAGCGCAGGCAGCTTCGCAAATTCCTCCAATACATAATCTGGCGCCTTCGGCTCTCCAAATCCATATTTTGCAAAGATAAACGGAATCCCTGCCACGCGTGCGGACTCCTCGTCGCCCGCAGTATCGCCCACATACACGGCCTTCGTCACACCGTTTCTCTCCATGATAAGCTTGTTATTTTCTCCTTTGGGAAGCAGATTATTCCCCCAGCACTCCATGTCATCAAAACACGTTTCAAGCCGATGTGCCTTGATAAAACTCTCGATATATCCCTGCTGGCAGTTGCTCACCACAAAGAGTTTGTACCTTTTCTTCAATTCCAGCAGTGTCTCCTCCAGCTTTGGATAAAGAATGCCGCCATGTTCTGCAAGATAGGCATTCTCCACCGCACAGCACTCGTCCATCAGCGCCTGCTGCTGTTCTGGTGTCGTCCCTGAAAATAAACGCGCCGCAATCTCTGTCATCGGAAGTCCAAGACAGCCTTCCAACTCCTCAAACGAGATCGGATTCGTTCTGTACTCCGGGTGGTTTGACACCACCTGATTCCATGTCTTGTGAATCCCGTCAACTGCATTCCAAAGAGTCCCATCCAAGTCAAACAGGATTGCCTGTACAGGATTTCCTACATTTTGATTTCCATTATGATTTTCCATAGTTCTCCTCATTCTAATATCCCTGCGCACCATGAAACTGCTCAGCACAGTTTTTTGCCCTTACATAATTTCCGCACCCGACGGCATTGTTTTCTCCGGTGTCATCAGTGCAAGATTGCCATCTGCGTCCTCAGCGCACAGAAGCATTCCCTCGGACAATACGCCGGCAAGCTTTGCCGGTTTGAGGTTCACCAGCACCATCACTTTCTTGCCAACCATCTCCTCTGGACTGTAAAATGCTTTGATGCCGGACACAATCTGCTTTACCTGCGAGCCAATTTTTACTTGGCTGCACAGAAGCTTCTTGGACTTTGGCACTGCCTCACAGGATAGAATCTCACCCACCTGAAACTGCATCTTGGTAAAATCCTCATATGTGATTTCTGCCTTCGGCGCTGCATCAATGCAATTTGTGACATCTGTGTCATTTTCTGTCTCCTGCTGCGCACCGGCTTCCGCCATCTGCTTCGCCGCAAGCGCCGCCACCTTTTCATCAATTTCTTTCTGGTCGAGCCGCGCAAAGAGGATTTCTGGCGTCTCTGTCACCTTCGTGCCTGACGGATACACGCCGAACGTCTTTGTGGACTCAAAGTCACGAACTGCACTGTTGAGCTGCTTCATAATCCGCTGTGTCGTCTCTGGCATAAACGGCTCGAGCAGTCCCGCGCCAATCGAAATCCCTTCGACTAAATTATATAAAACCGTCGCAAGCCGATCCCTTTTTGCCTCGTCCTTTGCCAACGCCCACGGCTCTGTCTCATCAATATATTTGTTGCAGCGCTTGAACAGATTAAAAATCTCTGTCAGCGCATCGGCAACGCGAAGCTCTGCCATCTTTGACTCCACCTTGTCATAAACGCCAAGGGCAGCCGCTTTCAAATCCGCATCCATCTCATCGGCAACGCCTTTGTTCTCAACCACGCCGCCAAAGTACTTATTGCTCATCGAAATCGTCCTGTTCACAAGATTTCCCAGTGTATTTGCAAGGTCTGAGTTCAGCCGCTCAACCATCAAATCCCACGTGATCGACCCATCATTTTCATACGGCATCTCATGCAGCACAAAATATCGAACCGCATCTACGCCAAACAGCGAAACAAGATCGTCTGCATACATGATGTTGCCCTTCGACTTGCTCATCTTGTCATTGTTCTGCAAAAGCCACGGGTGCCCAAACACCTGATGCGGCAGCTCCTCGCCAAGCGCCATCAGGAAGATCGGCCAGTAAATCGTGTGGAAACGGATAATATCCTTTCCGATCAGATGCAGGTCCGCAGGCCATAGTTTTTGATACTGCTGGGTGCTGTTTCCATCTGCGTCATAGCCAATTCCCGTAATATAGTTCGTGAGCGCGTCCAGCCACACATAGACGACATGTCGGTCGTCAAAGTCCACGGGAATCCCCCACTTAAATGAGGTACGCGACACACACAAGTCCTGTAGACCGGGGAGCAGGAAATTATTCATCATCTCATTTTTGCGCGAGACGGGCTGTATAAACTCCGGGTGCTGGTTGATATGCTCAATCAGCCTGTCCGCATACTTGCTCATCTTGAAAAAGTAAGCCTCCTCCTTTGCAGGCTTGACTTCGCGCCCGCAGTCAGGACACTTGCCGTCCTTTAGCTGGGATTCTGTCCAAAACGACTCGCACGGTGTACAGTACAGCCCCTCATAGGCGCCCTTGTAGATGTCACCCTTCTCGTACAGCCGCTTGAAAATCTTCTGCACCTGTCTCTCATGATCTGTATCCGTCGTGCGGATAAACTTGTCATAGGCTATATTTAACAGATCACAAAGCCCTTGGATTGTGCCTGCCACCTTGTCCACAAACGCCTTGGGCGTCACGCCCGCCTCCGCCGCCTTCAATTCAATCTTCTGTCCATGCTCGTCCGTCCCTGTCTGGAAAAAGACTTCATAGCCGTCTTTTCTCTTGTAGCGGGCTATACTGTCCGCCAGTACAATCTCATAATTATTTCCGATATGCGGCTTGCCTGAAGTGTATGCAATCGCCGTTGTGATATAATATTTCCCTTTATTCTGCATTGGTTGCCATCGCCTTTCTTCTTATTATAATACTCAATTATTTATAATTTACCATAATTGACAAACTTTGTAAACGAAAAAAGAAGGTGAAAAAAAGAACCCCTTGACGGAGTTCTATTTTTTCACTTAATCGCCAAAGCTGATGCCGAGCATCTTTGCTTCCTTGATGATGGTTGAATCCGGGTCTACCATCTTGAGCTTGCCTGCCACGTCGGACAGCGGCACCTTCACAACCTCTCTGTTCTGATAACCAACCATGTATCCATACTCACCCTTTAAGATCAGCTTGGATGCCTCCGCGCCGAGCCTGCTTGCAAATACCCTGTCATACGAATTAGGGCTTCCTCCGCGCTGTGTATGCCCGGGAACCGTGACACGCACCTCCATGCCGCTCTTTTCCTTAATTTTCTCTGCAATTTCGTAGGAGACACTCGGATACTTGTACTCTGCCATGTACTTCTTATACTCTTTCTTGGAAAGTGCAGCAATCTCCTTGGAAATCGCACCCTCTGCAACCGCAAGAATCGTGAATTTGCTGCCTCTCTCAGACCGCTTCTGGATTGCCTTAATGATCTTGTTGATGTCATATGGAATCTCTGGAATCAGGATAATGTCAGCGCCGCCCGCGATTCCTGCGTTCAGCGTCAGATAGCCAACCTTGTGTCCCATAACTTCCACGATAAAGACACGTCCGTGGGAAGCCGCCGTCGTGTGAATCTGGTCAATGCACTGTGTCGCGATATCAACTGCGCTCTGGAAGCCGAAGGTCATATCCGTTCCCCACAGGTCATTGTCGATGGTCTTTGGCAGTGTCACGACATTTAAGCCCTCCTCGCGCAGAAGGTTTGCTGTCTTATGTGTGCCGTTGCCGCCGAGGATTACCAGACAGTCAAGCGAAAGCTTATAGTAATTGTGCTTCATCGCCTCCACCTTATCCAGACCATTTTCATCCGGGTCGCGCATATTCTTGAATGGCATACGCGAGCTGCCAAGGATTGTGCCGCCCTTTGTCAGGATTCCAGAGAAATCTGACGGCGAGAGCATCTTGTACTTTCCATAAATCAATCCTTTGTAGCCGTCGAGGAAGCCAAAGAGCTCAACCTCTTTGCCTGCATTGAACAACCCTTTTGCCACACCGCGCATAGCCGCGTTGAGCGCTTGGCAGTCACCGCCGCTTGTTAACATTCCGATTCTTATCATGGGAACCTCCTTCTTCGCATTCATTATCTGCGCATTAAAATATCTTTTATATGCAATGCTGCATTGCCAAGCCATACAAAACTGCCGTATGGCCGCCTTATATACCATTATAAACCTTTTTTTGAATACGAACAATGACATTCTAAAAAAAATATGAATTTTTTCTCTCCCGTCATGACCGGCACGATACCACACGCACCGCATAAACTCTGCCAAGATAATCAGACAGTTTTGTCAGGCAGTCGGCAAGCGGGTCCATACAGATATAATCCCCCGCCTCGGCACCCACAATCAGCACATAATGAAAACTGCCCAGTCCATGCATACGCACGCGCACAATCGGAGCATGTCCCGCGGCAAGGCATGCGTCAAGCGCTGGCTGCGATACCTCTTGCCCCACATCGACTGTAAATCCTTCCAGCGCCTCCAACGCCGCCCACTGAATGTTCCCCTCACTGTCATATACATGATTCTCTGAAAAAATGGCATTCAGACTGCCCGGCGTGATGGCAGTCCCCGTCTCCATGCTGACCGCAGATGCAATGCAGGTCACAAGACAGCCAGAGAACGCCATCGTATAAGAGGACTCTCCCAGCAAATCATCAGCCCACGCCGCCTCGTCCTGCCTGTATGCAGTTATACTTTGCGCGGACAGCTCGAGCTTGCTTGGCTTTATCGCCACACTGCCGCGAAGGCGCAGAAACAACACTGCCGCAAACAAAATCAGCAAAATCCCTAAAAGAAGCAATACTATGAAAAATTGAAATCGTTTTCGTTTCCTGACTCGCATGTTTCCCCCGTACCGCTCTACAGCTATGCTGCATCAATCAGAACCTATACACAACAAAAGGAATACCGGCAACCGATATTCCTCCAACAAAGACTGGGTGGAGGTGGATTCGAACCACCGAAGCATAAAGCAGCAGATTTACAGTCTGT
>CAJUII010000118.1 GCA_910586405.1 uncultured Lachnospiraceae bacterium | reverse complement strand
TGGGTGGAGGTGGATTCGAACCACCGAAGCATAAAGCAGCAGATTTACAGTCTGTCCCCTTTGGCCACTCGGGAATCCACCCATATGTCAGGGGTTTGCCCTGACAATTATTATTAAAACATAATTTTGTCGAAAAAGCAAGTAAATTTTACGATTCCTTCTTCTCCTCCACAATCCTGATATGCACGTCGCTTAGCTGCCGCTCGTCCACCGCCGCGGGCGCGCCCATCATGACATCCTGCGCGGTCTTGTTCATCGGGAATGGAATAATCTCGCGGATGCTCTCCTCCCCTGCGATCAGCATGACCATGCGGTCCACGCCGGGCGCGATGCCTGCGTGTGGCGGCGCGCCATAGCAGAATGCATTGTACATCGCGGGGAACTTCGCCTTCACATCCTCCTCGCCAAGTCCCACAATCTCAAACGCTTTGATCATGATCTCCGGGTCGTGATTGCGGACCGCGCCCGACGACAGCTCGACGCCGTTGCACACAAGATCATACTGATACGCCAGAATGTCCAGCGGCTCCTTCGTCGCAAGCGCTTGCGCACCGCCCTGCGGCATGGAGAACGGATTGTGGCAGAACTCCAGCTCGCCGGACTCCTCGCCAATCTCATACATAGGGAAATCGACAATCCAGCAGAACTCGTAGCTGTCCTTATTCATATAGCCGTCAAAGGTATTGGCAAGCGTTTTCCTGATGACGCCAGACGTCTTTTGCGCAGTTTTTAAATCCCCTGCGGCAAGTGCCACAAAGCTGCCATTCTTTAATCCGAGGGCCTCGATCACCGCCGCTTTCTTCTCCTGCACAAACTTGGAGATACCGCCGACGAGCTCTCCATTTTCATCTAAGCGGAACCAATACGTTTTCTGCGCGCTCACCACCTCGATGTCGGCGCACATCTTGTCGATCTGTTTCCTTGTCCCTGTGAAATGATCTGCGACAACTGCCTTCACCGTCCTGCCGGCAAACGGCTCAAAGCCGCAGTCTGCAAGCGCTGCCGTCGCGTCCTGCACCAGAAGGTCTATGCGCAGGTCCGGCTTGTCCGAACCGTATTTCTCCATCGCCTCCAGATAAGGGATTCTCTTGAAGGGCGGCTTGGACGCCTCATGATAAATGCCGTATTTTGCAAAAATGGGCGGCAGCACGTCCTCCAAGATCGCAAAGACATCCTCTTGGCTCGCAAACGCCATCTCCATATCCAACTGGTAAAATTCACCCGGTGAGCGGTCCGCGCGCGCATCCTCATCACGGAAGCAGGGCGCAATCTGGAAATAGCGGTCAAATCCCGACGCCATCAGCAACTGCTTGAACTGCTGCGGCGCCTGCGGCAGCGCATAAAATTTTCCCGGATGATTCCTTGACGGCACAAGATAATCGCGCGCGCCCTCCGGTGATGAGCATGTCAGAATCGGCGTGGTGATTTCCATAAAGTCGTGACCGATCATCGCCGCGCGAAGGTCTGCGACAATCTTACTCCTGAGCACGATCTTGGACTTCACTGCGGGATTGCGCAAATCCAAATAACGGTATTTTAACCGTGTGTTCTCGTCCGCCTCCTTGGAGTGGTCAATCTGGAAGGGCAGTTCATTATACTGACACTTCCCTAACACGGTGACTTTTGACGGCACAATCTCGATATCGCCCGTCTCCATCTTGGGATTCTTGGCGCTGCGCTCGCGCACCGTGCCGACAATCTCGAGTGTGGACTCATTGTTGACGGCGTCTATCTGCTCCATGATCTCCTCTGTCTCGACCACGATCTGCGTCTTTCCATAAAAGTCTCTCAAAATCAAAAAGCCCAGATTTTTGCTGACCTTGCGCAGATTGTCATACCAGCCGACAAGCGTTACTTCCTCTCCTACATTTTCCAGCCGAAGCTGATTACAATGATGTGTACGTCCCTGCATTTTTCTATCGTCCTTTTCTATTTATTTCCTGATGTTTTTAATACTAGCATTATTAAAAAATCGTGTCAAGTTAATTCCTACTCAAAATAAAACACTGGCATTCTCGTGCGAAACGGCAGCCGCCCTCCCATCGGAAGCAGCCATGCATGTTCATGCCGAATCTGAATACGCTCCTCAATCATGCCGTCCGTGATGATCAGAATCGGTCCGTCCTTTGGAAAATCCTTTGCCCGCTCTAATAAGTCGATACCAGGCTGCATCGCCGTGCCGCCCCTGCCCTTCACGGCGACGCGCCCAGCGATATCCTCCGGCGAGACATAGCCGGCATCATACGCCTGCGCGTCGCAGAATACCACCCGCGCATACGGGACATCATGCGACGCGGCATAGCTTGCCACAGCGCCCAGCGCCTTCCCGATCATCTGCGCCTCCATCGAGCCGGAGGTGTCTATCACCACGCCGAAAGTACGGCTCTGTGTCAGAATATCAAACGTCTGATACCGCGGGCGCGGTATGTCCGGCGTAGATGCCTGCCTGCGGCTTGGCCTCGCATAACTCCTGTACCGCTCTAGCGGCGCAAAATATATATCAAACCAGTTTGCAAGCTCGACATCCCACGGGATTGGCGGCATCGAAAGCGCACGGATTTCTTCTATCAGACCGGCTGGAACCAGACCACGCCCCTGTGCCTGATGAAACTCTAGTCCCTGCTGCAACGCATTTTTGCAGAACTCGTCCATTGACACCGCTGCGCCTGCTTTTTTCAAAGAACCGCCCATGATATCGCCCTTGCCATATCCGCGCAGCGTTTCCATCTTTGAATACTTGCGCAGGTTTCCGACAATCTCATCATAGACAGATTCTGCCGAGAGATTGCATAACTTCTCGTCATAGAGCAGTCCATCCTCCGGCATGGAACCAATCTGCATCTCACGCAGCCAGCCATTGATGACAAAATCACAGGCAATATTCCACAGATACGGGTCTCTGCCGCGGCACCGCTCATGATGCCCAAGCCCCGCATGAAGATACTCGTGCGCCAGCACAAACCGCCATTGTTCCTCTGTGTAGCGCACCGCAGTATTGAGATAGATTTCCTCGTCATAGACACTGATTGCCGCGACTGAAATCTCGTTTTTAATGCAGTATTGATAATCCTCCACAAGCTGAAAATGTGCAGCAAGCCCGCCGAGCAGCGGATAATGGTCGATAAACCATGACGCCGCCCGTCTCGCGGGCGTATTGGGCTTACTTTTTTGATGATGTCCGCCCGCCTCGCTGACCGCCTCAGAGACCGAGTAGGCGAGCGCATAGGCAAAATCAGCAATGTATTGATTCTGCTGCTTCTGCGGATAAACAAGCGGCTGGTCCAGCCCGATCATATCACACTGCCCGCTCGCCAAGGTGCTAAAGCGTGTGTCCCCCTCCGGGTAACTGCGTTCCATCAAAAACTGGTATATCTTTCGCTCGTCGTTTAACGCCATCTGAAAAAGATTCATCGGATTCTCATGCACCGGCGTGCCAAACTTGATATCCCACAAAAATTTGGTAATATAAATATCGCAGGCGGTATTCCAGATCGCTCTGTTGCACTGTACCTTCCATATAAAAGAACCATCTGGCTGCTCCGCCGCATAGCCGGGCATACGCTCCGCATCAAAATGCCCAAATGCGAGATGCAGCATACAGTGTGCAATCACATACGCCCACTCCTTCGGGGCAAGATACACATCCTTGTTCAGATAAATCTGGCCATTTGCGTACACACAGGCATAGCTGTTCCTGCCAAGCATATTCCGGTCACTGACATAAATCCTCCTGTCAAGCATACCAAAAAGCGCACTGCGGCTGAGAAATCCCCTGCCCGCCTCCAAGCTCTCCTCATTCTTATTCGTCTTTTTCTGCTTCTGCTTAGCCATGCCTGCCCTCCGCCAGCCGCGGCAAATCCCGCACGATCTCCAGCATAAACCACTCCGGCAGCACCTTGTCCTCCTCCGCTGAGATCACCATCTGCGCAATCTCGTAGCTGATCGCGGACAAATCCTTCATGAGCGCCTTTGCCCGGTGTGCCAGAAACTGCCCGTCCTTTCCGAGCTTCTGCTTGTCCTGCGGCAGTTCGTGAAGCAGCCTCCCCCTAAAGGACTGCGCCAAGAAATAGAGCACATCTCTCTCCTCCGGCTTTGACGGCCACCGCGCCTCCCCCTTGATGATATCTGACAAAAGGTGCGTGTTGCCAAGCTGTCTGGTAAACGCCAGAAACATGCCGCCGTGTGACGCTGACACACAGCCGTATGTAATGACGCGCAGCATGTCCTCTGTGATCTCCCTGCTGCCCGCACCGTACTCCCTTAACGCATCGCTTAGCATGTGCCACGAACGAGGCGTCGAATACGGCTCCTCGGTCTTTGGCGGCTGCGCAAAGAGATGATCGGGACGCTGGCTGATATACTCCGTAATCCACGGATGAATGCCGTTCTGATAGGCCCACGCAAGCCACTGCGCCGGGTCTGCTTTGAGCTGTACATGAAACATTCGGTTCACAAGCGCCGAGGACATGGTCTTGACAATCGCAGAATCCTGCGCCCGGTTTCCTGCCCCGATCACGACACTGCCCTCTGGCAGATGATACTCACCGATGCGCTTCTCATGAATCAGGCTGTAGAAAGCCTTCTGAACCTCCTGCGAACATGCGTTCAGTTCATCGAGAAACAATACATAAGGCTCCTTTCTGGCAATCATCTTCGGCGGCAGAAATTCAGAAGTCTCTCCCTTGATCTGCGGAATCCCGATAATGTCCTCCGGCGCAAGCTGGCTGCCAAGCAGCGACACGCAGTCCAGCCCTACCTCCTCCGCAAACTGCTCAACCAGCGCAGACTTGCCAATCCCCGGCGCTCCCCATATAAAGACAGGACGCACCGGGGCAATATTTAACAATATTTCCAAAAGGTCACTCTGCGTGACCGATATGGGCAGATTCATTGTCTATCTTTTCCTTTCCAATCAAACATGTTTTCCCCCGATTGTGCATGCAAAAAGCCTCGCCGTTTACTTCCATACAAACCGCCTCCGCTAACAAAAAGGATTCGTTTCCTGTTCATATAATATGTATATTCTATCACTACTGACCGATAGCTTCAAGGTATTAGATAGGAATGATAAACGAAAATAAATAAGCGTATCGGTGCCATCTGGCGGGATTCGCCGCAGGCTGCAAGATGAAGTACCCTTTTTATAGAAATAAAGGGATTTCTTGTTGATGAAACTACAAAGATACAATCTCAAAAGTTTTATTACAGTACAAATCAAAATCTCCCATATGGCTGACAGCCAGTATAGTCATACAATATTTTTGTTTGTACCGCATCAGTCTGTCAAGTAGTATCCGCCTTGACTCTTCATCTAAGGCACTGGTTGCTTCATCTAATACGAGCACTTCTGGTTTGCGCAGCAGCATCCGCGCAATGCCAATCCGCTGCCGTTCACCGCCGCTGATGTTCTCGCCATTTTCTTTGATATAGAAATCCGCTCCCCTCTCATCACAGAATGTATCCAATACACAAGTCCACAAAACCTCCTCTAGTTCTGGCTGTGTATAATGATCCCCAAATAACAGATTCTCGAAAAGGCTCCCTTCCACTAAAACAATATTCTGCTCGACGTACAATATATGGTTGTAGTATTGTTTAATGTGGTATTCTCCAACTGGATAATGATTATATTCAATGCATCCTTTTAGTCCCTGAAAATCTTCCAGACGGCATATGAGCTTTATTAATGTACTTTTTCCGCAGCCGCTCTCCCCCTTTATCAAAACAGTATCTCCCTTGCCGACATTGAGTATCACATCTTGCAGGATACGCTCTTTTGCACACGGATATTGGTAAGAACGTATACTGGTCTGTATTCCCTCAAAGGCTGCCGCTTCCCGGTTCCCCTCGTCTGAGGCACAATCCTCATAGAGCTCTGAGATTCTTTCATATACCCTGCGAGCATTCTTTTTGTCCAGAATCAAGTCTGCCAGAAGGATGATTGGCTCGTTTAATTTCTGCGCAATCAGCATGATTGCAATGGTTTCTCCAGTCGTCATCTGTCCTGCTTTCGTAAATAACAATCCCAAGGCAAAAGTTAGCAGCGGCAGGGTGTTTGTCATAAAATTCAGCATTGCGTCATTCAGCGCCGAGAATCTGCTCAATTCATGAACGACCTCTTTTGTTCCCCGTTCATGCAGCCTTTTCAGCCGTCCATGAAAATAAACACCGTTATGAAACTGACAAATCACTGAAAAATTTTGCAGCCAGTTATATAGACAGGCATTGATCTTTCCGTAAAGTTCTTGCTGCTTTCCTGTAAAATATGCCTCTTTTTCCTCAAATTTCTGAGACAGCCAAAAGACCCCCAGTATCATGATAACAGTGAGTACTGTTATCACAAGATGATACCTTGCCATCATGACTAAATAGGCCAGCAGGATGACAGACTGCCCTGCCACGCTGATGACGCCCTTTGACAGCCAGAGCGATATGATAGAGATGTCATTGTTTATCGCAGATACACGTTCCCCCAGCTCCTGTCCGCTTCCTGAATGAAAATTTTTCAAAAAAGAAACAAATGTATGGCGCTTTAATGCAGTCTCACCGTAATGAATAAGAGCGCGGAAAAAATACTGGTCTGCCATAATCGCCGCCAAATATCCCCCCAGTACCAGTAAAAATTGAATGACAAATCCCTTGAACCGCCCCATGTCCATACTGACCGCTGTGTCGATCAATTCCTGAAGTAAGTCAATCAATACCAGTCCAAACAGCGTACTTGCCATAAATGCCGTGAAAAAGAAGATGCGCATCCTGCGAAATTGTATATAGATATTTTTGAGTTTTTTCATTTCTGCTCCCCTTTTATCCGATCGTTAAAACCTTGCTGCTATACGCTTCAAAATCTCTTTTATGGCTGATCGCAATCACTGTCATTTGATGTTTTTTCGCATATGCAACAAGATTGCCCACAACCTTATTTGTGATATCCGCATCCAGTGCACTTGTCACCTCGTCTAAAATCAGAATATCCGGCTTACGGATGAACATCCGCGCAATGCCAATCCGCTGCCGTTCGCCGCCGCTGACATTCTCCCCTGCCAGTGTAATCCCATAATCCAAACCATAGCGTCTCACAAAATCCTGCAACCCACAGATTTCAATCGCTTCCTCCAGCTCCCCGTCCCCTGCATTTCCTTCCATTAGGATATTGTCACGCAAAGTTCCCTCAAAAAGCACTGTATCCTGACCGACATACAATACATGTTTATGATATTCTGTCATGGACAGCCTGCCAAGATCTGTACCGTTGTATTGAATACAGCCCGCTCCTTCCAGTCTTGCAAGACCTGCGATTAGTTTTGCAAGCGTTGATTTTCCGCCTCCGCTGGTTCCCTTGATCATGCAGATATCACCTTTTTCCAGCTCTATATCAGTGCCTTTTAAGACCGTTTTTCCCTCCTGTACATAACGGTATCCGTCGATCTGGATATTCATGCGCTCAAATCTTCCAACTGGCAGCTTGCCTGCATTATCTTGACTGTCTCCTTTTAACATCGCGTCGATTCGTTTCCCAATTGCTAAGGACAAGCTTCTCTGGGGAAATAAGTCTGCGATTGACTGGATCGAACCAGAGAGCTTGACTGTCAAATCCATCATGATGACCGCCCTTCCAATGGTCGATCTGCCGTAGATTGTCAAAATCACGCCAGCAAACAGCATGATAAACGGAATGATTTCCTGTGAAAAAATAAGCTGCGTGATAAATAAAGCACTGCTTTTGACCACCTGATCTACCACAGGAAGATAGCTGCTTTTCATATAAGCATCATATTTTTGCGTAAAATATTCTGATTTATCTAACTGTTTTATAGTATTTCTACAGCGCCCTACGCTTAACATATATTGATTTATTTTACTGTTTTGTTCCTGCTGTGCTGTTCTTGCCATTCCTACCCTGCCGCTCAGTCTGTTTGCCCATAAAAGGCTCAGACCGACAAGCGCCAGCGCAGCAAACGACAAGATGCGGTCAATACGAAACATAAAGACATAAAGACATCCTAAGCTCGCTGCCTCTAATACAAGCTGAAGTCTTCCATATGTATACCATGTCATGCCTTGATATATGTCCTCTGTCATGCTGTACAAAATACTGCCCAATTCATTCCTTTCAAAAAAATGATACGGTTGGTCTAACACCTGTTGTACCAGTTGTGCCTGTCCCTCAAAGCTTCCATTTTTCGCAAGCCTTGTCATAAGATACTGCTTTATATAACGAAAAACTGCTAACACAATGTATAAGGCGATTAATCCGCCAAAAACCATGCTTTCAAACGTCATAGCATCCACAAACTGCTGTGTACACTCCTCCATAATCAATGTAGCCGCCGTTATCAATATGGATATCATGACCAGCAGACAGCGGTCTTTATATATTTTATTTGAGAATTTTATTTTCATTTTTCTTGTGTACCGAAAAATTCAGTAATCCTT
>CAJUII010000117.1 GCA_910586405.1 uncultured Lachnospiraceae bacterium | reverse complement strand
CCACTTACACCGTCAAAGTACATTTCAGTAAGGACACTGACAAAACCTTTAAGGACAGAGTGCAAAAGCTGATTATCAATGAGTGCCTTGAAAAAAATCATAAATAATCCACGTCAACACTTTACAACTCTTATCAGATGAAAGCGGCTTCGGGCGCTATGATGTGATGCTGTGTCCCGTTGACAAGGCAAAGGACAATGCCTATATCATAGCGTTTAAGGTGCACAAGCCCAGAAAGGAAAAAGGTGGAACTTGCTATGCTGTTTTTTGAATATGAACTTTCAAGCTTTTGCAAAAGTCTGTAATGTGGTTTCATTATAACAGCAGATGAGAAAATAAAAGCTGCTGATATATCGTTGATGAAAGCATTTAAAAATGCTTGATTATGTAAGCTGCAAATTTTATAACAAGGAGATATATTTTTATGCGAATCGGGAAGACAGTTAGATATACAGGCGGATGGTGTTTCTTTGATCAGATTAAGATAAGGAAAGAGGGAGTAGATATGCAAAGTTTAATATTGGAAATATTTGACAAGGTCAGTATTAATATACCAGATTTGCCGGAAATGGAACAAAATATAGCAAAGCAGGTGGAAGCAATTTTTGCAGGAATGGAAGAACAGATGCCGCAAGAACTGCAAAATGAGATTGAAAAGCGGTTTTTTGAGGTGTCAGGCATTGCGGAACGCAAAGGATTTGAGTTGGGAGTGAGGTATATGGCAAAACTACTGTTGGAATGTTTGTCCTAGAACATAAGTTAACTATGCGCGTGTGCGGTTTTGCTGTTATATATCATTGAAATGGCCCCTGTGTTTATCATTTTAGCTGTTTTCTTAATTTATAATTCATAAGGTACTGCATTTCTGCCTTGTTCTCATCTGTTAAGTCCTTGTAATCCTTCAAAAAGTCAAAATCAGCCTTTGTCAGTTCCATCACATAATCGACAGGAATGTTCTTCGATTTCAGATGATGGAGTATCTGAATATCACTGCATTCGGCACTATCTTTTCGGGGATTGTCGTCAGAAAAAGCGCCTGTGACAAGTTCGTCTAGGGAAACATGATAATATCTGGCAATCAATAACAATGTTTCAAGATCAGGAATGCGGCTTCCCGTCTCAAAGTACGAGTAGGTCGAGCGGCCAATATTGAGGGATTCGCACAGTTGTTTCTGGGTTAGGTCGTGTGATTGCCGCAGTTCGAGAAGTTTTAGCGCGAGGGATTTCTCTTTCATAGGGATTCTCCAATCTAATCATGCAGAGGATAGGTGTTTTTTATGATTATAGCAATATGCAAAAAAGTTTTGCTTATACTTCACAAAATGCGACATATATGATATAGTATAAAATATAACAAAATATGACAAAATTCTGCCGAAGTAAACGGTCAGAGAGTAAGGGACTTCGGTATCTTTATAAGTCAAGTTCATTTTAGCGGTTAGGGGGAGCATTAACTCGCTGTGGCTTGGCTGTTCTGTATGTTGTAAGGAAGTATAAATATTTCGGACAGTACACAAACGTTTCGCGGCACTTTGTATATTTTGATTGCATATAGACTACTTTTGTAGGTATAAGGTCGCAGAATGAAATATTAGTCTGCCATATTTTGAAGGGAGGAGATCAAATTGAGATTAAGAATACAATGTTTAGAGGGGATGGTAAATAGTGGTAAGTATCTGCCTGTTATGGATTGGTAAAGATAGCTTAATCATGAGAAAGAAGGAGAAAAATGCGGCGTTAAATTATTAGATGGAGGTTTTCACAATGGCTTTTTTTGATGATATTGGAAAGAGGATATCTCAGACAGGACAAAGTGCAGTACAAAAGACGAAAGAAATGGCTGATGTAGCGAAGATCAATACGGTTATTTCTGATGAAGAAAGAAGGCTAAATAACAACTATATTCAAATCGGTAGATTATATGTAGAATTACATAGTGACGATTATGAACAGGCTTTTGCTGATATGATGACAGAGATCAAGGATGCAGAGAAGAAGATTGATGAATATAAGCAGCAAATTCAAGATATTAAGGGTGTGATACGATGTGAGCACTGTGGAGCGGAAATTCCAAATATTGCTGCATTTTGCAGTGTATGTGGCACAGCGGTACCAAGACAGCAAGTGATGGAAAATGATCCTTCCAAAATATTATGTATCGGCTGCGGACAAATGATTCCAGGAGATATAAAATTCTGTACATCATGTGGTAGAGCTGTCACAGACAGCATACAGGCACAACAACAGAATCTTGGGGAGAAGATGGAGGATGCAGCAGGATTGGGAGAGTCGTCTAAAAGAGTATGCGCCAACTGCGGCGTGGAGATAGAAGACGATTCACGATTCTGCACTTCTTGTGGACAACCAGTATCTTAAATGAAATAGACAGATAGATGTTCATAAATAGATCTAAGAAGATAAATTGGAGGAATGGATTGTGCAGAAAACAAAATTAGGAATATCGGTGGGATTGTTAGGGGCAGCAGTTTACTTTGCAGCATTTTTTGGTGGGTATGTACCTGTTATTTTGATTACAGGCTATATTCTTGTGGCAGAAGAAAATGTATGGTTGAAAAAGACAGGCATAAAGGCAGTCGCGCTGCTGATGGCAATTGAAGTGTTGTTGAAGATTATTGGACTGGTTCCAGATTTATTATCTTGGATAGGTTCAGTAGTGCGTGTTTTTGATGGGACTTTGGATTATGGGATGGTAAGTTCCGTTTTCAGTGTGGTTATTGGGGCGATTGGCATTATTCGGACAATCGTATTCCTTTTGTTGGGGATTGGAGCAATCAGTCAAACAACAGTTAGGATTCCTGTAGTTGATAACATGATTGATAAGTATATGTAATATAGACGTTTCTTAAATGAGGAGGTTAAGATAAATGGCTGGTTTTTGTTCAAATTGTGGTTTACAGGTTCATGATGGAGATCGAGTATGTGGAAATTGTGGAACACCGATTGCGGGGGCTTCGAGTGCTGAGAAAAGTACAGCATCTGTACCTGCACAGCGAAAGAATGGTAATAAAATCATTATATTGATTGGTGCAGCAGTGTGTTTGATCGTTTTGGCAGTGATTTTGTCAAATGTGGTAGGTAACTTTGTCGGTTATAAGGGAACTATTCGGAAAATGGTCAAGGCGTTACAGAATTATGATATGGATACACTGGAATCACTTGCTAGTACGATCAATGAAGAACTTTATAGAGACATGTATGAAGATACATCGAAGTGGTATGAGACCAGGGTATCTAGCACGTTGGATAAATATGAGGACAAAGTAGGTACAATTAAAAAGATCGATATTAAAATGATAGATGCCATGGAATTATCTGAGCGGAGAGTGGAAGAATTAAAGGACATGTTGGTAGATATTTACAATATGGATGTTAGTGAAATTAAGAAAGTTATGCAAGTAGAAATGACGTTAACGGTAAAGGGTGCCAAAAAATCTGCAAGTTATAATGTAAATGAACTTTTTCTCATCAAGGAAAGCGGAGGATGGAAATTATTCTATGGCAGTTTATAATGTATCATTCTAAGAATTTGGCATGGGGGATTTTATGTTTTGTACACAATGCGGCACAGAGTTAAGACCAGGAATTAAATTTTGCACACAATGTGGGACAGAAGTGAAAGGCACAAACACGGAGACTTCACAGAAGATAAAAGAAGGCATTTCAGGAAGCCCTCAGGAACCAGTTCAAATGAGACAGAAAAATTCGTCAGGAGGAAGGGTTTTTGTTACTGCTGGGATTCTTGTGGTTCTGTTTTTAGTGGCCTTTGGAGGTATTTTTTGGGTTATACAGGGAAAAGAACAAAAAGCAAGTATGTTGTCTCGCCGAGATAGCGCGCCGAAACTCGAGACAGGAGAGACAACTACTTTAGTGGAAGAGCATACGAAACAAATAACAGCAGCAGAAGAACAAACCAGCAGTGTTTTTGCTGAGGAGAAAGCGTTGACGGAAGAAGCGCTCTCAGAAGAAAGTGAAGAAATTATATCTGAAAGTGTGCCAAAACAGAGTGAATACCTCCTTCCAGACAGTGATCATAAATTTTTGACGAAGGAGGATCTGAACGGATTTGATACCGAAATGTGCCGTATTGCGCGGAATGAATTGTATGCTAGGCACGGAAGAAAATTTAGTGATATAGAATTGCAGGCATATTTTGACAGATGTAGCTGGTATGAAGGTACGATAGAAGGAGATATATTTCAGGAATCGATTTTGAACGAGTATGAAATCGCGAATAGGGACTTGATTGTTGCCTACGAGAAGGAAATGGGATATCGGTGAGAAGATCGGCGTATAAAGGTTACGGGAGATCATGAGAAGCATAATTTAAGACGATCAATTAAATCGCGGCGGGACCGCGACATGGAGGTTAGAATGATATGTCCAAAATGTCATAATGAAGTAAAGGCAGATGCAAAATTTTGTAATCAGTGTGGATTTAGTCTTTCCGAAGCAGCACGAATAGAGAACAAACCGGAAATACCAAGTATGATATGCGCAAAATGTGGTGCACAGATGAAGTCTGGTGTAAAGTTTTGCACGAAGTGCGGAACAGCAGTCAATGCAGTGATACCGACGGCGGAAACTAATTCATCTGTGCCCGCCTGTGAGAACTGCGGTACTGAATTGAAGGAAGGAACAAAATTCTGTATAAAGTGTGGAACGCCTGTTAAAAAAGAATTTGTATCACAGGTGATCGAGACCAGCGCTGTAACTGAGGAGTTGGAAAGACCAGTTTCAAAGAAAGTACAGGGAACAAACAAACGAACAGAAAAAAAGAAAGCCGGCGCAGGAACTATTGTCGTGATTGTCCTTATTATGCTCATTTCCATCGCAGGCACAATAGGGATTTTGATGTGGCAGAGCGTTATCCCAATGCCGGCATTGATTGCAGAAAAAATGGACCAATTGTCCGAGGAACTGTTTTCGGAGGAAGAGGCTGAAACAAATTCACAAACAGAATCCCGAGAAGAGGAAAACACACAGACGAATACAGAGACAGCAAAGCCAGACCTAGATACAGATGCGCTTTTTGCGGAGACGGACGCACTTGTGGAAACGGCAAAAAGTCAGATGGATACCGACGCGGAAATCATCAATGTGATGGATGATCTTTCGTCAGCGGTCAGAACTTATGTGTCAAAGGCGGAGGAAGCGGGCGATGCTGACGCTGCGTCAGACAGGGTTCAGGATGCCTATGAGACATACATCAAGGCAGTGATAAGGCATAAAAATATGATGAATGCATCAACGCTGTCAGGTGCTGTCTATGCGCAGATTATGTCGGAACTTGACACGGCGGTGGCACTGGGGGAGGAGATGGCACAAAAAGGATATCTTACCGACACTTTTGATTTGGAGATTGAGCGCAAGGTGTTTGATGAATCTTACCGCGAGCGTTTAGTGAATACTTTTGATGAATTTACAACAAGGGATGTATGGTCAAGGACAGAGGCGTGGAATCTAATGCGTGATACGGCGGACAACATGTTTGACTCCTCGGATTTGGACAATCCAATCCGGCTTCGATACTGTTATGCACTTGCATGGTGGACGCAGAAGCAGATCGAGACAGAGCTTGCTTCGGGGACGATCACGCAGAAAGGAGCAGCCATTAAGATTGCAGACTTGATAGAAGCGATGGATTATAACCCGATGATGATTGACTATTATATTCAGTATATGAGTGCGGCAGGTGAGGATTGCCAAGCCGTTGTGTCAGCCTATGACGAGATTGTTGAGCAGCTTGTCGAAACGCAGGGAACAGAGCTTGGCAGGGATATAGACCTTGCGCATTTCTGGTATTTTAACGATATTACAGCACCCGCAGCCGGCGTGAAAGATGGAAGCGTGAATGGCGTCACACCAGAAAACAGGGAATGGGTCCGCAGCCGGATGAAATCTGTAATATTCGAAAAATAAAAAGTGCCATGAAGAACAGAGATTTCAAACATATAGATAGAAAAAATGTGCGAAAGTGCGTGGTAGCGATTTTGTGCATGATACTTGTGCTCTGCGCGATCGTCCTTTTCACAAAAAAGGAACCACAGCAGCCCACAATCGACGCTGAGCAGGAAACCGCGACGAGTTCACAGGCGCATATACAACAAAGCTCTGAGCAGGGAAGTGAAGTGACAGCGGAAAGCGAACCGGAAACAGTCTGTCCAGAACCAGAATATCCGTTTCGGACCGAGGAGATCACGCTGATGATTGAAGGCATTGAACGCGAGTATACAATCGCATGGGTGAGTGATCTCCATCTGGTGAGTGACCATGCGCCGGGAGATAAGCTGGGGGATGTCCATGCAGAGTATCTTGACGCGATTGAGAAGCGGTATGAGGAATTGGCAGTCACACCCGACGGTGTGCACGCGCAGCAGCTTTGGGCGGATATCATAAAGTACCTCAATTGCCAGCAGTTTGACGGGGTTCTATTTGGCGGCGATATCATGGATTACTGTAGCAATTCCAATCTTGATCTGATAAAGGAAGGGCTTGATAAGCTCAATACCCGTTATATGTACATACGTGCAGACCATGATTACGGAGCATATTACGGTGGTGTATTTTTTGAGGAAACAGAGGCAAGAGAACTTCATCAGACAATAGACGGAGATGAGATATCTCATAAATTTTGGGATATGGGCGATTTCCTGGTACTTGGTATCGACAGTTCAACAAAGGATATGCCAGAGTACTATTTGAATATGGTGTCGGAAGTTCTTTCGCGCGGAAAGCCAGTGATTCTTGCAACGCATGTACCGTATGCGTCTCAGGTTGACGATTCTCTGGCAGCGCTGTCGATGCAGGTGCGCAGTACGATTTATTATTGGAGCAGTACAAGTGAGCGTTATAATCCCAATCTGGTGACACAAAAGTATTTGGATCAGGTATATGCACCAGACACGGCAGTAGTACAAGTTCTCGCAGGACATCTACATGCTTCTTGGGATGGAATGCTGTCAGAGCAGACACCGCAGCATATCTTTGCACCTGCATTTGGCGGAACGATTGGCATAGTGCATATTGTACCCAAATAGTGTATCGCTGTGTCCTTGTTGTGCCCTGTCCTGACAAAAAATTAGGTTGCAAAGCCTGTTATGCATCTTTGATTGGCTCAATTGTCTGTAAGCGGATTGAATCTCTCACAAATTGTGAAGCATATCGAAGAGAAAGCATTTTTCAAATACACTTTGGAGAATAGGTAGAACAAATATGAGAAATTATACAACGTGGATGCTGTTGAATCTTGTGATTGTCATAGGGATGTCGGGCATGACAACGGAATCTTTATACACACGAACGCGGAAAGAAAATAAGCAGCTAAAGCTGTCCGCGTCCGGCGCACGAGTAGAGGAAGATATCCCGATCCTATTTGGTTTGTACGCAGCAGAGACTGAAGCGATAGAAGATACGATACCTACAGTAGATGAGACAAGTGTCATATGGCCAATGAATGATATGCCGGCAACACAGCTTGGCGTGAGTGACATATATAAGGCGAATCCATTAAATGATTATAAGGACCTGAAAACACCCGCTCAGATCACACGGCAAGGAGACTATTATTTCATCGTAGATACCTATCATGATCAGATTCTCTACGCATCAGATCTGTGGAAGCCGGTACATGAATGGCGTGTACTAGACAGGAATATGAATAAACCGCATGCGATTGCAAGTGATGGTCAGATGTATCTGGTGGCGGACACAGACAACAACAGGGTCCTGTGCTACGAATATGTAAATGGCAGGTTTCAGAATACACAGTGTTTTGACCAGATGGGGACGCGCCCTCATTACATACAATATGATGCCGTCTCAGCCGCCTTCTTCATATGGAGTTCCGTGACAGGCGACATGTATATCGTGAAGAAACTGCCCACATACAATTCTATGTACATCAAGGAGATACGTCATATTTATGAGTTAGATGGCTTTTATGTGCGCTCGTTTTCCATTGAGGGGGACGAGGTACTCTTTCCGTCGGGGAACAACCGCTATATGATTGTGGCGGACAAGGAGACGCTTCAAGTCAAGGCGCGCTATGCGGTCACACCAGAAATCTCAGGGATGGCTGCTGTGAAAAAAATTGGCGGGTATTATTATATGACGGTTTCCACGGATGAGAAACTTCGCCATGAGGCGGCATGCATGATCAGGACGCCGGATCTGCATTCGCTGGCAGCAGGACTGTATGAGAATGTGACACCGCTTTTTAAGGATATGAAGGTTCCGTATTATATAGAGTGCATCAATGGTGCTTATTATGTGACGAGTCATGAGGGGAGGAGGAACGTGTACCGGTTTGAGGTGGTGGAAGATTGTGTGGTGAATGTTGGGAGTTTGTATTGAGACATGAGGACTGGACAACCGTAAATGAAAAAATCGCCAAGCGAAACTGACAGACGCTTGGCGATTTTTATGTACAGACTACCTCTCCACCCCATTCAAATTCACATGCTCGTCCTCCTCCATCGGAATCA
>CAJUII010000116.1 GCA_910586405.1 uncultured Lachnospiraceae bacterium | reverse complement strand
TATCGGTGGCGGATTTTATGTATTGTATTGCCAGCGCACTTGTTATAGGATGGATCATAGCTATTTTCTATATGTACAAAAATGCTTATTCTAGGAACTTTATTGTGACAATTGCGACGATACCGGCGATTGTGTGCGTGGTGATTATGATGGTGAATGGAAACGTTGGCGCGGGGGTTGCCGTGGCGGGCGCATTTAGTCTGGTGCGGTTTCGCTCGGTGCCCGGCACGGCGAAGGAGATTGGCGTGCTGTTTATGGCGATGGCGGCGGGGATTATGACCGGAATGGGGTATCTCGCATATGCGTTTTTGTTTGTGGTGATTCTGGGGCTGGTCGATGTGTTTTACGCGCAGATTGAGTTTGGCATGAGAAAGCGCGCAGTGCTGGAACGGACGCTGCATATTACGATGTCGGAGGATTTAGATTATGTGGAGGTGTTTGATGACCTGTTTGCACGCTATACCGAGAAGTACAGCCTTGTCAGCGTCAAGACAACAAATATGGGCAGTCTGTTTAAGCTGACTTATCAGATTACGTTTCGCGAGGCGAAGGCGGAGAAAGCCTTTATAGATGAGATACGCTGCCGCAATGGCAATCTTGAAGTAGCGCTGTCGTATCAGGAGAGCGGCGCTTTGGAGATGATGTAGGGAGCGTGGGAAGTACGATGCGAAACAAATATTTAGAAGGAGTGGAAGTGTATGCATAAAAAGCGGTATTTCATGATAGCTGTCATTTGCGCGTTGAGCCTGTGCGCAGTATCCTGCGGCAATGCAATGGAACCCGACAATACGGTAAATGCGGCGGCGAAGGAGACGCAACTCTTTTCAGACCGCGATTTGAGCGGCGAATACGATGCAGCGGCGTGTGAGCGTATCACGCTCTCTGACGCGGGCTGCACGACGGATTCTAAGAAGGTGACGATTGACGGCAGTGTAATCACAATCACAGGAGAGGGAGACTATCTCCTGGAGGGGGCGCTCAGCGACGGCAGAATAGTGGTCGATGTGGACAAAAACGAGAAAGTCCAACTGGTGTTAAACGGTGTAGCGCTGACCGCGAAAACCTCTGCTGCCATCTATGTAAAAAAGGCAGACAAGGTGTTTATAACCCTTGCGGACGGCACGAAAAACACGCTTGCAAACGGCGGAACCTTTGAGGCTGTGGACGATAACAACATTGACGGCGTTATTTTTTCCAAAGATGATTTGACGCTGAACGGGACAGGTGAACTTTCTGTGAATGCCCCTGCGGGACATGGAATTGTGTCGAAAAATGACCTTGTGGTCACGAACGGGACATATGAGATTACGGCGTCGTCACATGGCATGACAGGCAAGGACAGCGTGGCAGTTGCAGATGGAAATTTTTATATTACGGCTGGAAAGGCGGCTGTGAAGTCTGTCAATGACGATGATCTGACACAGGGAAATGTCTCGATTACGGGCGGTGCGTTTACGCTGTCAGCAGGCAGCGACGGCATTACCGCGCTGAATGAGCTGAATATCTCAGGAGGCAGGATTGTGATCGACGCGTTGAACGAGGGCCTGGAGGCGAGGGTGCTCAACCTGTCCGGCGGCGAGTTTGAGATCAAAGCGCAGAACGACGGGCTGAACGCGACAGATAAACGTACAGATATAGATACAGGGACAAACACAGAGACGGACGCGGAGACGGCGGCAGACACGGAGAAAAATTTCCGCGGCGGCGGCAAGGGGAAATCGCATCCCCAAGCCAGCATCAATATCTCAGGCGGAGTGATTCGTATTGATGCGGAGGGCGACGGCGTGGACTCGAACGGGAGTTTTTATATGAGCGGCGGTGAGCTCTATGTGGCTGGACCTTCAAGCGGCGGGGACAGTGCACTTGATTATGACATTGAAGCCAGTATCAGCGGCGGTATCGTGGTGGCGGCAGGCCAGAGCGGCATGGCGCAGAATTTCGGGGAGGCTTCAACACAGGGGGCGATTCTTGTCAATACTTCCGCGCAGAACGCGGCTGGAAGCGATATTGTTTTGCTTGACAGTGAAGGGAAGGAGCTTCTTGCATGGACAATGCAGAAAAGTTATAATTCTGTTGTGATCAGCACGCCTGAGATTCAGGCAGGCAGTTCTTATACAGTAAAGACCGGCGATTTATCCACAGCAGTGACAATGGAAGGTTTGATTTACGGTGAGGGCGGCGGATTTGGCGGCGGCAGGCAGGGCTTCAAGACGGGTGAGCGCCCCGAGGGAAAGCCGGAACTATCTGATTTTCAAGAAGGCGGGCGTTTAGAGAGACGCTCACAATAGGAGAGATTTTGGACGTGATGATGCCGCGCATGGACGGGATACAGGTACTTCAGAAAATCAGAGCAGGCGGCAGCAGTGTTCCCGTGCTTCTTCTCACGGCAAAGGCGGAGGTGGACGACAAAGTGCTGGGGCTGGACAGCGGGGCAAATGACTATCTGACGAAGCCGTTTGCCACTAAAGAGCTGCTTGCGCGCATACGCGCCATGACCAGAGCCAGCGCGGCGGCAGTACAGCCTGATGCAAAGCTGCATTTTGGGAATGTCACGCTCGACTGCGCTACCTTTGAACTCTCTTCGCCCTATCACAGTTTTGTGCTCGCCAACAAGGAATTTCAGATGCTCGAGCTGATGATGCGAAATCCGCTCGGTGAGCACAGAGCATATCGCGATGGTGGATGATGCCCAGGCGGAGGCGTATGCGCGTCAGGTATTTGGGAAGCGGGCGGACCGGGGGTTTATCGACGATTTTCGATACAGAAGGATATATGATATAGATGACAGTTCAAATGACTTTTCTGTCATTTTTTTGGATTGCGGACGAAAGCTTTTTACATTTAGAAATACGTTGGGGATCAACTGTCTCATCTCATTTTTTGGACTGTCTGTGATTTTTCTCATCATCGCGGTCCTTTCCGGGAAGATTGTCAGACCAGTGTCGGACAGCTATGAGAAACAAAAACAGTTTATCGCGGTGGCGGGACATGAGATCAAGACGCCGATCACGATCATTGACGCGGATGCAGAGCTCCTTTCCATGGAGATCGGGGAGGAGAATGAGTGGCTCCTGGATATCCGCAGGCAGACGAAGCGGATGACAGCGCTCACGAATGATCTGTTGACGTTGTCCCGCATGGATGCGGACCAACAGCAGTATACGATGATAGACTTTCCGATATCGGATGTGGTGGGCGAGATGGCGGGGTCCTTTCAGACGCTTGCGCGCAGCAGGGGGCGTAAGATTCGAGCAGAGATTGCACCGATGCTCTCCTACTGCGGAGATGAGAACAGTATCCGTCAGGTAGTGGGAATTTTGCTGGATAATGCCATCAAGTACAGCAGCAGCGAGGAGATCTTGTTGAAGCTGGGTAAAAAGAATCACAATATTTTTCTGTGCGTCAGGAATCATGCCAAACCTGTCAGTCCAGCGCAGTTGAGACACTTTTTTGACCGCTTTTACAGGACTGAGCAGTCGCGCAGTGCAGACAGCGGCGGTTACGGGCTTGGGCTGCCTATTGCAAAATCGCTCGTGGAGGCGCACCAGGGCAGGATCAGCGTATCTGCGCGAGGCGCTAATTTGATACAGGTTATGGTTTTGCTGCCTGTTTATAAATGTTCTTTGTAAGCCTTTAACATATAGTAAAAAAGTTTTTGGTCGCGTCTTGGCAGTTTTTGGTACAAATCATAAAATTCCAGTGTTTGATCCTCATTTGGGATTGTGGACTGCTCGATCAAATCCGAGGCGGAGCAGTCTATGAAATCACAAATGTCCACAAACGTATCCAGGCTCATCTTTGCCACGCCGCGTTCGATCTGGCTGATGAAGCTCAGCGACAAGTCGAGCTGCTCTGCCATTTGTTCCTGCGTGACATGCATCTGTTTTCTGTAAAATTGAATCCGTTTTCCTAAAGTTTTATAATCTAAAACCATATTGTTACTCCCATTTTTGCACATATTCTGTGAATTTTTCCTTTGTAATTATTTGTAAAACGATAATAAGTATAGTTTAACCATTCGTCTGAATGGTTATTATTTTATTTTCTATTAAGGTCACAAGAAAGAAACAGACACTATTATTGTGGATTATTTGACAAAATCGCAATTATAGTATTGATTTTTGCAAATAACAGTGTTAAAATGCTATAGAAATCGCAGTGATAATGTGGCTTTGTCACACTTTTTAAAGTACGAGGGAGAATGATGGAGGAGAACTATGTTGTTGTGATTGTGACGCACAACAGACTGGAGCTTTTGAAAGAATGTCTGACGCATGTGGAGGCGCAGACCACCGCGGCAATGCAGATTATCGTGGTGGACAATGCATCAGAGGACGGCACGGCGCAGTTTCTCAGGGAGAAGGCAAATCATTGCGGATACAGGGTTCTCACCTGTGCAGAGAATATCGGCGGAGCGGGGGGATTTGAGCGGGGTGTCGGGATGGTTCTTGAGCTTGCTGCCCAAAGTCCGATTGACTGCGTGCTTTTGATTGATGATGATGCGATGCTCTGCTGCGATTATATGGAGAGAATCCTAGATGCACGTCGAAAAAACGGGACATACAAAGCCTTCGCGGGGACAGTGGAGGAGCGCGGCGCGATCGATGTCTGGCACAGACGCCGGAAAAGAGGGCACAGTCTGCGGCTTGAAAATTGCCCTGTCAGTGATTATGACAAGGAGAGCTTTGACTGCGATACAGCCTCCTTCTGTGGGATGGTGGTAGATTTGGATATTATGAGAAAGGCAGGACTGCCCTGCGGTGCATATTTTCTATGGAATGATGATGTCGAGTACTCGCTGCGCATTAATCACTATACGAAGTTTCTGGTCATACCGTCTGCGCGGCTTGATCATCGGAGAACGGCAGTGCAGGTGACAGCACTGCACCGGCGATATGATTGGCGGGAGTACTATGGTATTCGCAACAGACTTCTCTATGTGAGAAAACATGGGACGATGCTGGACAGGATGGTCAACAGAGTAGATATGTTCTGTCATATTGTGTTTCGCAATTGGCTGTTTGGCGCTGTGAAGATGGACGGCTATGACTGGGCATATGAGCGCGAGCTGGTTCGCAGAGCATACAGGGATGCTTTGGAATTTCACGATTGCGAAAATAGTGAATACTGAAAATATCATGGAGGGAATATCGCAGATGGGACGCGTGAGGGAACTGATCGCATACAGAGAGATGATCGCAAGTCTGGTAAGACGGGAACTGAGGGGGAAATATAAGGGGTCGATATTGGGGTTTCTGTGGACGTTTATCAATCCATTGTGCCAGATTGTGATTTACACAGTGGTCTTTTCTATGATTATGCGCAGCGGTATAGAGAATTTTAATATCTATATGATCTCGGGCATGATACCCTGGTTTTTCTTTAGCGGCGCGGTGTTACAGGGAGCGGGATGTATTAGGGCGCAGGCAGATATGGTCAAGAAAATTTATTTCCCGCGCGAAGTCCTGCCAATTGTGGTGACAACGTTTCATTTTATCAATATGCTGTTGTGCTTTCTGTTTATCATTGCGGTTATCATCGTGGAAAAGGGGCAGATCAATCTGGCAGCTTGGGGCTATCTTCCGTTGATTTTCCTGATCGAGTATCTGCTCACGCTTGGCATGACGCTGCTGGTATCTGCGTGCACAGTATATTTTAGAGATTTGGAGCACATTGCGGGTGTTGTGATGATGGCATGGATTTATCTCACGCCGATCTTGTACGCGATTCAGGATATCCCAAAGGAGCTGCTGCCGATATTTGAGTGGAATCCGGTGACGCCAGTGATTGAGATGTACCACAGTGTCCTGTATCTGGCACAGGCGCCTAGGACGGAGGATTTGATTCAGGCGTCGGTCGCTGCGCTCGCTGTGATGACGGCGGGAAGTTTGATTTTTAGGAAGCTGGAAGAAAATTTTGCGGAGGAGCTGTGATGACAGAGGAAGTGACAATCGCTGTGCAGGATGTTCAGAAAAACTTCAAGGTTTATTACGACAAAGGAAATATGTTAAAGGAGCGGATTTTATTTCCAAACAGAAACCGCTTTGAGCGCAGAGAAGTGCTGCGCGGTATCAGTTTTCAGTGCTGCCGTGGGGAGGCGGTAGGACTGATTGGGAGAAACGGGTGCGGCAAGAGCACAATCCTCAAGCTGTTGTCAAGAATCCTTCGTCCGAATGGCGGAAATATTACCGTAAATGGCAGAGTTTCAAGTTTGCTTGAGCTTGGCGCCGGCTTTCATATGGATATGACAGGGCGGGAAAATATTTATATCAATGCGTCGATTTTCGGGCTCAAGAAAAAAGAGATTCATCAGCGGATGGACGAGATCATTCGTTTCTCGGAGCTGGGGGAATATATGGACAATCCTGTGAGGACGTACTCTTCAGGCATGTACATGCGGCTTGCCTTTTCTGTCGCGATCAATGTCGATGCGGACATTCTCCTGGTGGATGAGATTCTGGCGGTGGGGGATGTGAATTTCCAGCAGAAGTGTTTTGACAAGCTCAAAGAAATCAAAGAGATGGGCACGACAATTGTGATCGTGTCGCACTCAATGGAACAGTTGTATGAGATCTGTGACAGATTGATCTGGATTGACGGCGGACGGATTCGGGCAGATGGCGATGTGCGGCAGACATCGCAGGCTTATCTGGCGGAGATGCAGGCAGAACGGTGACGATGCCAAAACAAAGCCAGATCACACAGGCGTAATTGGCAGGCGTGTTTGGATGAGGGATAGGGAGAACGATGAGATGGAATTACAGGAGATACTTTGGCAGAAGGACGGAATTTGCACAGATATAGAGATGTATTTTCACTCGAATTACAAGCTGAATTATATGAAGAGTGAAGAATGTACATACATACTGTTTCGCAGAGGCGGTGTGATTACAGCGGACACGTACTTTAATAGTTTCTCAATTGGAAAGTGGAAAAAATACACAAAGGTTCAGTCAGTCTCGGTGAAGCTGATTTTACAGGGGAAGTTCAATGTGAATCTGTGCTGGAAACAGAAGGTGCATGACATGTACATGGAGCGGGAGTTAAAAAGTGTGATTGTCGATGCGCCCGAGAGAGAAGAGCTGACACTGGAGTTTCCAGAGGAGTCAAAAGGGATGCTCTTTTTCAGGATTGAGGCGCTCGAAAAGGGCGGTATCTTCTATGGCGGAAGCTATATGACGAGCATTGGGCCCGATGAGATCAAACCTGTGAAGCTTGGAATTGTTATCTGTACCTACAAGCGTGAGAAGTTTGTCAGGGACAATGTGCGCCTTTTCAATAAGGAAATTCTCCAGAATGAACACAGTTTGCTTTACGGGAAGCTGGAAGTGTTTATTTCCGATAATGGGCAAAGCCTGGAAGCGGACCACCTTGAAAGCAGTCAGATACATATACTGAAAAACAAGAATGCAGGCGGTGCGGGCGGTTTCACGCGCGGACTTCTGGAAATTCTCAAATTGCCGAAACAGGGTGGCATAACGCACGCACTGTTGATGGATGACGACATTGTGGTAGACACTGCCGTGATCGTAAAGACTGCAATTATACTATCGCTCTTGAAGGAAGAATACGCCGACGCCTTTATCGGCGGCGCTATGCTGCGCGCGGACCAGCGCAATATTCAGGTGGAGTCGGGTGCCTCCTGGAATGCCGGGAATCTGATCTCACTGAAAGCGGGCTTGGATTTGAGGCTGTGGGAGAACTGCCTTAGAAACGAGCAGGAGGAGTACAGGGAATTTAATGCATGGTGGTACTGCTGCTTTCCGATGGAGATTGTTCGGGAGGATAACCTGCCGCTTCCTATTTTCATCAGGGGAGATGATCTGGAATATGGGCTGCGCAACATGAAAACGTTGATTTTGATGAATGGGATTTGTGTGTGGCACGAGCCTTTTGAAAATAAATATTCTTCCTTTTTGGAGTACTATATCATACGAAACCGAATGATTGACAATGCGTTTCATTTCCCGGCATGGGGAAAGAGAGAGGTAATCAAAACCCTTATTGGGACGTATAAAAGGGAGGGGTATCTCTATCGATACCAAAATGTAGCGCTGTACATGAAGGGAATCAGGGATTTTCTGAAAGGGATTGACTTTCTTGAACAGACCGACCCTGAAAAGCTGCACAGAGAGATTCTGGCAGCGGGCTATAAGGCGGTTCCCGCAGAGCAGCTAGAGGTTCCGTTCATGCACCAGGAGTATGAGCGGGGACGTTTTGAGAACCATTCCCGGCTGCATGAGGTGGTTCGGAAGTGCTCGATCAATGGCTATCTGCTGCCGGCAAAACATACAAGGACGGTTCCGATGGCGCAGGCAAGACCGGAGTTTGTATGGCGCGCCAAGACGATTTTATTCTATGATATCGTCGAAAATAAAGGGTTTGTGACCCATCGGAGCGTGCGAAGGTTCATTGTGCAGGGATTTCAGGTGCTTGGCACGATCGCGGCGATCTGGCTGCGGTATGATCAGGCGAAAAAGTCCTATCAAAGCAGGGGAAAGGAAATTATGTGCAGGGCGTTCTGGGAGCAGTATCTGGAGATGTAGGAAGGTATAGGAGACAGTCATACCTGCATCGGACTTTTGGCAGTTGCAGCGCTGTCAGGCG
>CAJUII010000115.1 GCA_910586405.1 uncultured Lachnospiraceae bacterium | reverse complement strand
ATTGATCGATCGTGGGGCTTATATTCTGAAAGTTGAAAAATTAGATATCAATAGAATTGTAACGGATTGTCTGATTGATAAATATAACGAACTGAAAGAACGGACGCCCATTATTCAAACAGAAAATGCTCCTGTATGGATAATCGGCAATACGGTTGTCTGCAAAAGAATTATTGAAAATCTGATTACAAATACAATCCGGTATGCGAACGATTATATTGAAATTGTGATAGACGCAAATGGAATTTTTACAGTAAAAAATACGACATCAGAATTAAAGAATATAGATGTTGATATGCTCTTTCAAAAATTTTATACCGTAGATACATCACGCTCCAATGGGAATGTGGGATTGGGATTGTATATTGTAAGGGAATATCTTGATTGCAGAAGTCTGCCATCTTGACAAAGCATTTTGCGGGTGCTATAGTGACAATTAACATATTGTTTTCGTTTCAGACAGGAGGTTTCCCATGTAATCCGATATTCCGATAAAATAATACAGAGTCATCACAGGCACGATCTGCGTCAGATTGTGGCTATGTTTTTGTACACAGGCAGGGAAACGTTCCCTGTTTACTTCTGTAAGTCGGAATAAAGGATCAGTATGGAGCATCTGCCTGAGAGGGTATTGCTATTTTTTGTATGCTGTGAAAGTATTCCTTCACAGCTTTTTTTATGCACACGGGCGCGGAGAGGAGATAAGCAGCAAAAGCTGCCCGCGTCCGGCGCGTGAGTAGGGGAGAAGGTCATTTCCCTACTCGATTGCACACGGGCACCCCAAGGAAGCATGTCAGCAGAAGCTGACGGGTGCCCGGCGCGCGAGTAGGAGAGAAGGTCATTCCCCTACTCGATTGCACACGGACGCGGAGAGGAAATAAGCAGCAAAAGCTGCCCGCGGCGCATGGAAAAGGCTTGCATAGAGATTAGAAGGAAAGAGGATTGATAGAGATGGAACAGATTTTTAAATACCCAAGAACCCGGCATCTTGAGGGTTCGAGGCAGCAGCTGGGAGACGGGGACTTAAATGTTGTAAAATTGGAGGAGATCAGGGGAAGCTATTTGGTTCTGGAGGAAAAGGTAGATGGAGCGAACTGCGGGATCAGTTTTGGCAGAGATGGAAAAATGTATTTGCAGAGCCGCGGCCATTTTTTAAACGGCGGATACGGCGAACGACAGTTTGATTTGTTCAAAGTCTGGGCGAGTTGTTTTGAAAGCAGTCTGCACGCGCTGTTAGGAGACCAATACGTGATGTACGGTGAATGGCTGTTTGCGAAGCATACTGTATTTTATGACAGGCTGCCGCACTATTTCATGGAGTTTGATATTTTTGACAAAAGGCAGCAGCGGTTCTTTTCAACCCGCAAGCGCAGGGAATTTCTGGACAATGCGCCGTTTATTCATTCGGTGCGTGTATTGACGCAGGGATATTTCAACACAGTGGGGGAAATTGAGAAGTGGATTGGGCAGAGTCTTTTTATTTCCGAGCGTCAGCAGGATAATTTTCTTGCACAGTGCAGGAAGAGCGGTACAGACAGCGGGCTGGCAGCTCGGCAGACCGATTTGACGGGAATCATGGAAGGAATTTATATCAAGGTGGAGGACGGAGACTACGTGACAGACCGTCTAAAGTATGTGCGTGGGTCTTTCCTCAACACCATTCTCGATTCGGAGAGCCACTGGGCAGACCGGCCGATTATCGTCAATTGTCTGGCAGACGGAGTGGATTTGTTTGCTGTACAGGAGGGAGCGGAGGCGGATGTGTCAGGAAATTCTTAGAGAAATTCGCAGTGGTGGATTTTCTTTTCAGAAGCTCTCTTGCAAATATGACGAGTTAAAACAGATGCGAGATATACCTCAAAATCCCGCCTATCACGGCGAGGGTGATGTTTACCGCCATACAGAAATGGTCTGTGAATCGCTTTTAGCACTTCCAGAGTGGGGGGAACTTGCGCAGGAGGAACAGGAGTTGTTGTTTATGGCGGCAGCTTTTCATGACATTGGCAAGATTTATTGCACCAAGCAGGAGGACGGAAACTGGGTATCGCCCAATCACACGAAAATTGGGGAAAAGAAGTTCCGATGGCTGGCTTACAGCAAGGCGGAGAAGTTCGGGCTGACCTTTTCCCAGCGGGAGATAGCTGCTAAGCTGATTCGGTATCACGGATTGCCCGTGTGGTTCTGGACAAAAGACAGAATAGAATGTGATTTGCTGAAAGCGGCGGAGAGCATTCCTTTGAGGCTTCTGTATCTGCTCTCCAAGGCAGATGTGCGGGGACGGATTGCAAAGGAAGCCTGTCAGTTGGAAGAGCAGGTGGCATTATTTGCGGACTATGCAAAGGAGTTGGGCATTTGGGAACAGCCGTATATGTTTGCCAATTGCTATACCAAATATGAATATTTTCATCGGGAGGCATTATGGTATCAGGCAGCGTTATGTGATCGCACGGAGTTTGATGTTCTCTTGCTGTCAGGTCTGCCGCTTGCGGGAAAAGATAGCTGGATTGCGCAGCATGGCGGCGGACTGCCGGTTGTCTCGCTCGATGATATCCGGGAACAGATGGGCATCTCGCCTGCCAAAAATTCAGGCAGGGTAGCGCAGGCTGCCACGGAACAGGCAAGAATTTATTTGAGGAGAAAGCAGCCGTTTATATGGAATGCGACGAACATCATTCAGGAGACCAGACAGCGGCTGATTGGGCTGTTTGCCGGATATGGTGCGCGGGTGCATGTGCTGTATTTGGAAGTCCCGTATCAAGAGCTGTTTGCCAGAAACCAAATAAGAGCACGTTATATTCCCGAACCTGCATTGGAGGATATGATTCGAAAACTGGAAATGCCAGCGCCGTGGGAGGCGTATGAGGTGAGCTGGAACGTGCTTTGACGGAAGGTGTCATGGCAGTTTGTTTACATTTTTATTCCTTTACAACCTTATTGAATTACATTATAATATAGTTGATAGTTCGTTATAGTTCTGTATTAATTGTAAAAAGAAAGAGGCAAAGCAATGAATGTGATACAAGTGGCGCTTGATCGTTTATATCTTGATCCCAATAATTACAGGCTAAGAGGTAATCCGAATTACAAAACGGTGGAAGATAAAAACATATGCAATAGTATGGTTCAGAAACGCGTGATGAAAATGATGAAAGGTGAAAATTCATCAGATATAAAAGATTTGCTGGAGAGTTTTAAGGAAAATGGTTATCTAAAGATTGATAACATTATTGTTAGACCGCTTGATGATTCGAAGGAACAGTATCTTGTAGTGGAAGGGAATAGGAGAATTACCACACTCAAGGTTTTGAAGGAACTATACGAAGATGGCATGGAAATAGGTAAAGTAAACCCAGAATGCTTTGATAATTTGGATGTGGTTGAGTATGATGCTGATGATAAGGAATATGAAATTCTCATGGGATTGCGACATGTTAGCGGTGTTAGGCAGTGGGGAGATTATGAGCAGTCAGAATTGATTGCCAATTTAGTGCGCAGGCATCATATGGAATTGAGAGATATCTCAGAAAGTCTTGGAATAACACTGAAAAATGTGAAGCGAAGATTAAACACATATTATGCACTGGAAATATTTAGGAATGATGCAGAATATGGTGATTATTTTGCACCGAATAAATTATCATCGATTTTTTATGAAATCATGGGGAAGCCCGAAATGAGAGATCAATGGCTTGAATGGAATGAAAATCTTAATTCTTTTCAGAATAAGCAAAATATGAGGCGATTGTTTTCATGGCTGGTTCCCTATGAAGATGATAATGGCAAAATGCTCGAGCCTATAGTCACAAAACGGGATGAAATAAGAGAAATTATGAAGTTTGTGATGGATGATCAGGCTTTGGAAAAGCTAGAGGAAAGCAGAAATGTGACAGAGGCGAAAGAGGAAAGTGAGTACTGCTCGAAAGAAGCCCTAAAGAATAATTTTAAGCAAATTACACGCATTTTGAATAAGTTAAATTTAGGAACACTTACAAATTTAGAAGATCAGGACAGAGCGACCATTTTAAAGATTATTGACCAGATGGAGACACAGGGAAAGCTGATTAAAAAATTAATTCAATCATTATAAGGATATAGGCATGGGTAATTTGTACGCAAAAGAGAAACAGTTTAGGGCAATCATCGAAAAATTGATTATATCGTCGGATAAGATTGATAGTGTAGACAGATTGTATGAGGAAATATTTGGGAGTACGAATGCTGAAGAAGTACAGTTATTAGCGGAGAAGATATCTGTATTCTTTCAAGATGCTGAAACGTTATATGGACATAGTCTGCTAAAGTTTAATAATGATACGTTTATTTATCAAGTGAATGAGCAGTATAGACAAGATTTGATTCAGATCACACAGGTGATTGACCATATTACAGCTGGAGATTTTGAGAAGCTGTGCGCTTTGTTTTTAAAAGAGATTGTTGGATGTGAGGAAGTGAATGCTACACAATGTTCACATGACCAAGGAATTGATTTTGTCGGCTACAAAAAATATGTACCGTGTTTGACGGCAAATGAACAAAACAGTAATCTGTTGTATGTGATAGGTCAGGCAAAACATTATAAAAATGAATGTGTTGAGGTGTCTGAAATTAGAGAGCTTGCAGGTGCAATTTATTTGTTAAAGACGAATGATTTCTCGAAAAAAAGAGCACAAATAGGAGAGCGGGTGATATATAGGAATCAAAAATGCTGCAATTATAGCCATAGATCGACTTGAACTCGTGTTAAACTTCTTATTTTCTAACCGTTTTAGAGGAATGAGCCAGAACGAGATACTTCAAGAGATACAAGAGGTCGATAGAATAAGTTAATATCATAAATTCATATAATTTGTGTGAAAAGAAAGGAGCATAAAAATAATAATGATAAAGAAAATGGTTAAAAACAGTGCGCTCGCCATTGCCGCCACGACCATGCTGCTGACAGGCTGCCAGTCCAACACGGACACCGGTGCAGAGACGGAGGCATTGAAAGAACAAATCACACAGTTAGAACAGCAGATCGCCGCATTGCAGCAGCAGGCGGCAGATAACAATGTACCGGATGACAATGCAGTGAGCAGCAATACAACCGACGAAACGCCGTCCGCGGCGGAATCTGCACAGGAACAAACTGACACCAGTGTCAGAAATGACCAGCAGTCTGACAGCATCGTAAATAACAGTACACAGATACAGCCCACACCAAACGCAGAGAGCAATCATATTCCCGGCCATGACGAAGAGCGCAATCACAATCCGTCACAATATGATCAAAATGGCGGTGTGTCGAACCAGCCGGACAATTCGACAGCCGGGCTGACGACCTATACCATGCAGGAGTTAGGCAGTATGGTCGATGCGTTTGTCGAAAAGGCAAACAGCGCCGCGCCGGGCGGAACAGCCGCAGACGGTCTGGAGCAGTTCTTTGCCTTGAAGCAGGAGGAGAAGCAGATTGATGATCTGCTCGACCGCCATGAGGATGAGCTGGAATACCTCTATAAAAACCAATCCCTGACAAGGGAGGACTATAAACGGCTCGAGCGCGAACTGGAATTGCTCGAGGATAAGCTGGACGCCGCAGAGGACCAGCTAGAGTATGTGTTTGGCATTGATGATTAATTGATAGATGTCATTGCTGCTTTGTCAGTAAAGTCAATGTCATATCTCGTTCCGTGCGAGAACAGGACACCGTACCAAGGCTCGCGCCTGTCCCATGTGCTGTATACCAGTCTCCGGCAATCGCTGCATTGGGATACTATAAATTCAAACAGGAGGAGATCACAATGAAACCAGTAGTACTTTGTTATGAAAAATGCAGCACCTGTAAAACGGCGCTAAAGTGGGTGGAGGAAATCGGCTGTGAGGTGCAGATTCGTCCCATCAAGGAAGAAAACCCGACAGCGGAGGAGCTGAAAGAGTGGCACGCAAAGAGCGGATTGCCTCTAAAGCGGTTTTTTAATACCAGCGGAAATCTGTATAAAGAAATGAAGCTCAAGGATAAACTGCCCGAAATGAGCGAGGAGGAGCAGTACCAGTTGTTATCCACAGACGGAATGCTGGTAAAGCGCCCCCTGCTGATCACAGACCAAGACGTATGTCCGGGCTTTCAAGAGGCAGTGTGGCACGAGGCGCTGATGCGGCAAGCTTAATGCTGGCGCTCAAACACCGGAATTTGCACTAACGGCGCAGGACTGAGCACAGTCTGTCCGCCCTCATAAAGCTGATTGTCGGCAAGCTGTTTCCAAGTGCCGGCAGGCAGATACACCTTGCGCTCGCGCTGGCCCAACTGTAGAATTGGCGCAACTAAATACTGATTTCCGAACATGTACTGGTCGTCCAATTCCCAGCAGCGCGCATCCTCAGGAAATTCGAAGAACATTGTCCGCAACAGCGGCGCGCTATGGAAGCGTTTAGCGTTTGCGTATTTTCGCCGCAGTTCAATTCGATGGAGACATCGGCGGAAGTGTCCGGTACAGGTTCTTCGAGCGCCCAGTCTTGGCTGGTAAAATTGGGGAATTTTGTCGCGCGGATACGCAGTGCGTTTTGGCCCCACGGTGTGATGCATACCGTCTCATACTGGTGCTTCCACATGAGGGAGTGGTTTTCTTTTCAGAATTTCATAGAAGGTTCCTCCGTTTCGCATTTATAGGGGGGGTTATTATTTATCGGTCAACAGAAAACAGCACATACCTTTTTTCTTCGGCGGCCTTTTGCCAGAACGGCAGACTGTCCTGTAGATAGTACCAGGTGTATTCAAAATCCTCGTCGTCCGTCGCAAATCCATAGTCCTCCTCGTCGATGCTGTCATAACATTTGCGGCATTCTTCCTTGGTTCTTTTGGGCAGTGCCTCTGCGATCTCGGCAACCTGTTCCGGCGTTTTAAGGATGATATATTCATCGTCCTCCTCATCGGGACGGAGAACCTCGCCAGAAGGATCACGCATCAGACCATACAGAAACTCACCGCCAAAAATCACATTGCACAAGGGAGGGAATCGGTTTTCAAAGTTTAGATTGCCATCTGTCAGCATTCGATGCATGGCATCCCAGGATTTGTCTAATTCACATACATACTCAGGAAAATCATTCCAGAAATTTTCTTCGAGTTCATTGTGTAGATAGTAAGAGCGCTCTGTTCTTTCTACCTTTCGAAAGGCCTCAATTTCTTGTTCATTCAGTGCAAATAAAACAGCCAAACAACCCATAAGGTACACCTCCAATTTGATTTGATGATTGATCATATGTGTTTATAATCGCATGTCCATGCGGACATTATAGCATACTCCTATGCTGAATGGAATGGGGTTTGGTTTGCTTTGGCCCAAAATGGATAAAAATAGTCGTATGAATTGCAAAACGAATCATGAAACAGCTTGAAATCCCCTGGAATATATGATATATTGATAAAAATGTAACCAATGTTTATGTGTTACATATACTATACCAACAAACTCTTTGCACTGCAATCATACTACAGTACAAACTGAGCAGGCCGGGGCAGCACCCTTGGAGCCGGGTCGCATTGCGACAGTGGATTGATCACATCCGCGGGACAGTAGTTGCTAATACTGATACGTGGGTGTGTTTTTTTGACCCGTTTTTTGTGCATCGTCCATGTAGAAAATATGCCGCGTTAGTGCGCTGAAATATCAGATTTAGCACATACTGGAACTGATGCTTTTAGAAAGGCGGGATTTATTATGAAATCTGTAAATGAATTTGAAAGGACAGCAATGAAAGTTTCTGCGGTGAGCATTGGGGCAAATGTCCTGCTCTCCGCATTTAAGCTGCTCGCGGGGATAGTGGCATATTCCGGGGCGATGATCAGCGATGCGATTCATTCTGCGTCCGATGTGATCAGCACGGTGATTGTCATGATCGGCATACGATTGTCGGGCAAGGCGTCGGACAAAGAGCACCCTTATGGGCATGAGCGCATGGAGTGCGTGGCGGCGATCATCCTTGCGACGATCTTGGCATTTACGGGATTGGGCATTGGCTATACTGCAGTGAGAAAGATTTTGTCAGGGGACTATGGGAAGCTTGCAGTGCCGGGCGTGCTGGCGTTAGTGGCAGCGGTTGTGTCGATCGCAGTAAAGGAGGGCATGTACTGGTATACCAGAATCCATGCCAAAAAAATCAATTCAAGTGCGCTGATGGCGGATGCGTGGCATCATCGTTCTGACGCGCTCTCGTCAGTGGGCGCACTGATCGGCATCGCAGGCTCACGGCTTGGCTACCCTGTATGTGATGCCGTCGCAAGTTTATGTATTTGCTTCTTTATAGAGAAGGCGGCGTATGATATTTTTAAAGATGCCGTTGACAAGATGGTGGATAAGGCTTGTGATGAGGGATTGGAAAAACGGCTGAAAAACTGTGCGCTGGAACAGGAGGGGGTGCTGGGCGTTGATCTTCTGCGCACAAGGGTTTTTGGCAATCGCATTTATGTAGATATCGAGATCAGGGCAGACGGCGATGCCTCCCTGCGGGATGCCCATAAGATCGCAGAGCATGTGCACGACTCCATAGAGCAGAGCTTTACGAGTGTCAAACACATTATGGTACATGTGAATCCGGCGGATACTTGAAATAGTATCCGTTTTTTATGCACACGGGCGTCCCAAGGAACAATGTCAGCAGAAGCTGACGGACGCCCGGCGCGGGAGTAGGGGAGAATGTCGTTCCCCTACTCGATTGCACAGCCCTGTGCGCCCAAGGAACAATGTCAGCAGAAGCTGACGGACGCCCGGCGCGATTGTGGATATCTCGGCGACACATGGCGGTGGTATCCTGTCCTTAAAGGAGGAATTGTATGACATACCGGATTTTATTGATTGAGGACGATTGGCAGATTT
>CAJUII010000114.1:6292-8908 GCA_910586405.1 uncultured Lachnospiraceae bacterium | reverse complement strand
CCCACTCCTCCCCAATTTCATTGTCGTGATATGCTTTTTTCAAGCCTTGTATGTATTCTTGTGCGATGTTCATAAGATTTGTTCCTTTCTATTTTTTCTCCTATAACTTTTTATGATACTACGCTTCAACCATCATTAGAATCCCCTAAAACACGCTTCGATTGCATCTGCCAAATGTCTGGTCTATACTCAGTATATCAGATGATCATTTGTAACGCTATAGGCAATGATTCAATGGAGGTAATTATGGATATCGGAAAACAAATCAAAACGCTGCGTCTCGCCAAAGGGGTGACGCAGGAAGAACTGGCGGCGTATCTGGGCGTATCTTTTCAGGCAGTCTCAAAGTGGGAAACGGAATCGAGTACCCCTGACATAGCACTGCTGCCAAATATTGCAGTATTTTTTGGAATTACAATTGACGAGCTGTTCCAGCTTCCGAATGAGGCGGAGTTTGAGCGAATCGAGAATATGTTCTGGCACGAGCGGCAAATTAGCGCAGAAACATTCAGCCACTGTGTGCGCTTCCTAGAGGGCATCGTGCAAAATAACCCCAAAAATATCAGGGCGCTTGTCTGTCTGGCACGCCTCTATAACCACCGCGCCAAGGCCGACCATGAGACAGCAAGCGGCTATGCCAAGACTGTCCTTTTGCTAAATCCAGACGAAAAAGCGGGCTGGACAGCTTTTCTGCGGGCGGACAACGGTGTGTTTGGCGATGAATGGTGCGACAATCATTTTGGCACCATCGCGTATTTGAAAGCGTTTCTCAATACAAATCCAGATAATGTTTTCGCGCTTCGTGCTATCATAGAAAATCTGCTGGAGGATACGCGCTACAATGAAGCTGTTCCTTATATTGAACGGCTTCGCGCGGCGGCAAATACGTATCAGTATGCGCTTTATATGGGGGACGTGATGTTTCAAAAAGGAATGCTGCAAGAAGCCCTAGACTATTGGAATGCTGCGGTGGCGCGTGCGCCGCAAACTTGGCAGGCATATCTTCGCAGGGGAAACCGTTTCCAAAAACTCGGCAGATACAAAGAAGCACTGGCAGACTATGAACAATGCTTTCTAATTCAGGATTCCCCACGGCTCACCGACGGGCTGCACTCTATGGCGCAGCTCCATGAGATCTTAGAGGACTACCCTGCCGCAATCCATGACCGTGAGCGCATTATCAACTGTCTGAAAGAAGAATACCACACCACCTCCAGCGAGGGCATCAACAGCCAGCTTCGGGAGATTGAGCGTCTAAAAGCGCTGATTTCATAGCCGGCAAAAATTCCTTCTCATACGGCAGCAGCTCTGCGAGATATCCCCGCTCAGAAAGCATCTGCTCGATTTCGTCCAGCACCGCATCACTGTCTGCGCTAACCGTGTGAAAATGATATCCCGAAGTCACATTCAGAAGCGGTGTTGATTTGCCAGAGCGGAGATTCTCCACGAATATGTGCACATCTCTGCGGCATTTGATATGCAATGCCGCAGTCATTTTGCCATAAGCCCTGTGATTGACCATCACGTCCAGCACCGTTCCGCCAAAGTCCACAATCGCATTCAGCTCGTCCTCCACTTCATCGTTGGTGTGATGCACTTTAAAAGTCCGCACGTGCTCCTGCTGGTGCGCATTTTCCAGATAATACCCTTTTGGTGTCGAGCGGATTGGATATCTGAATCATTGCCACCGTTCCAATCTCCTCAATGATTCCGGTAAACATCATTGACCACCTCACTCTCTATCAAAAAATCCTCCCCAAGTCTGGTGACAGTGCTGTTTTTCAGATAAAAAGCATCGGACGGCGACGGTACGCCCGCGCCCTCAACCGGTGTTCTGGCAGTTTCCCCGCCAAATAGTTTTGGCGCAATATATGCCTGTACCCGCTGCACAATCCCGCTCTGTAGTGCCGCCCAGTTCAGCGTGCCGCCGCCCTCGAGCAAAATACTGTCAATCTGCTCATCTCCCAGCCGCTCCATCAACTGCTGCAAATCCACATGCCCTTCCTTTTCATCGACCACCACAATCCGGCAGCCCGCATTCTCATAGGCAAGATGTCTGTCCCGCGCATCACAGCAGGTCGCAAGGATTGTCGGCACTTGTCTGGCGTCCGTCACCACCTGCGCGGCAAGCGGGGTGCGCAGTCTGGTGTCACAGACAATGCGGATTGGACTCTTGCTGTCTGGCAGACGGCATGTAAGCATGGGGTCATCTGCCAGAATCGTTCCCACCCCTGCCATGATTGCCGTATAGCGGTGGCGCTGCCTCTGGACATGACTGCGCGCCTCCTCCCCCGTAATCCACTTAGAAAGCCCTGTGCAGGCGGCAATTTTTCCGTCCATTGTCATCGCGTATTTCATCACCACAAAAGGACGCTTCGTCTGTATATAATGAAAAAAAACTTCATTTAACTGGTCGCACTCCTCGCGCAGCACCTCCTCTGTCACCTCGATGCCGTGCGCCCGCAAAATCTCAATCCCCTTTCCGGCGACAAGCGGATTAGGGTCTGGCGAACCAACCACCACGCGCTGAATCCCAGACGCTAAGATTGCGTCTGTACAGGGGGGGCTGCTTCCCATAATGACAGCATGGCTCTAGCGTCACGTACATCACTGCGC
>CAJUII010000114.1:0-6192 GCA_910586405.1 uncultured Lachnospiraceae bacterium | reverse complement strand
CTCTGCTCGGGTCTGTGCATAAAAAAAGCTCTGAATGACACGTCATTCAGAGCTGCTTTTTCCATTACAGATTCGATACAATTTTTCAGAACTTATGTTCTGTTTATTGTATTTCAATCTCTTGATCTTCTTTCATCCAGACTATACTGTCGGCTTCGGAGTTTCACCGAATCATGCCCGCTGACAAATCAGCAGCCGGCTCGTGGGCTGTACCACCGGTAGGGAATCACACCCTGCCCTGAAGACGTTGTTATGCTGTTTACACCAACTAATATACCATAAAATAATTTGAGAGGCAAGAGTTTCAGAAAAAATGTAACCAATCCCCCCGCTCTATTGTATACTTAGTGAAAGGTCTTTCTAAATCAATACAAAAGGAGCACTCATGAGACAACCTGTACAGGAACTGGCAGCGTCCTATCAGGGCAGCCTCTTTGCCGCCGCATTCAATGTATGCAAGAATGCGCAGGACGCAGAAGATGTTGTTCAGGATACGTTTGTCCAGTATTACACAACCAAAAAAGAGTTTGAGAGCGAGCAGCACATTCGCGCATGGCTGATGCGTGTGGCGGTCAACAAGGCAAAAAATATCAACCGAACTTTCTGGCGGCGAAATAAAATCTCTATAGAGGAGTATATGGAGACACTCGTCTTTGAGACGCCAGCGGCGGAGACGCTGTTTGAGACGGTCATGCAGCTTCCCGAAAAATACCGCATCGTCATTCACTTGTATTATTATGAAGAGTATGCGGTCCGAGAAATCGCACACATCTTAAAATTAAGTGAAAGCAATGTAAAAATCAGGCTGTCGCGCGGACGTGCAATGCTCAAAGAGACATTGAAGGAGGAATGGGATGATGACAAATAAAGAACGGTATCAACAGGCGTTTTCGGCACTTCCGTCCTCCCGGCAATTTCATTTGGAGGTAGAGGAAATGGCGATGATTCAGAAAAAGCATCAAAAAAATATGGCAATTGCAGCGGCTGTCGCATGTGCAGTCCTGATTGGCGCTGGCGGAACTGCCTACGCCGCAGATCTCGGCGGCATTCAGACGAAAGTGAGCTTATGGCTTTACGGAAAACAGGTGGAGGCCGTCGGGACACCAGATGAGAACGGACACAGTTATACGTTTACGTATCATGGCGAGGACGGCACCGAAAGTATGGGCTATGGCGGCATCAGCATTGACGAAGATGGCAACGAAAAATGGCTGAGCGGCGACGAACTTGTCACACAAATCAACGAGTCAGCCAGCGTTGAAAAAGACAAGGAGGGCAGAGTCTGGGCATATTATTATGACCAAAAAACAGAGATTACAGACTTGTTTGACGAAAATAATGTCTGCACAATCACCATGACCCATGAGGGCCAAACGATTCGCTTAGAAATCACGGATAACGGCGAGGGCGGCTATTCTTTTACACAGTTTAATGTGTCTGAGGAGGCAGAGACGGCTACCACCGCCACAACGTTCACAACGAAAACAGGCATTTATACGCCGGAGAATGAATCCAGCAATTGAATGCCCCAGCCCAGTGTACTAATTATTTGTAGTTCATGATATTTAGCATTCTTTACCATAATGAACAAACGGTCAGTACACTCAGGACACAGCGCGCAATCTGCCGCGCTGCTGGATACACCTAAACTTGCGGAAATCTTTTAAACAATATTTATCATAACTACTTATTTCCTGTATTTGGGAAGCTTGTCTGTAAGGCGGCTTCCCTTTCTTTTGCACACAAATTGCCCTACCTAAACATAATTCGCGGCAACTCCTTATAAGGTGCGGCTCGAACGCAAACCTTTGCACAAGGTTTTATCAATTCTCTATACAAAATATGATTCCAGCCAGTTTTCCCCTATTCGATTGCACATCTCCACACAGACAAAAATACAGCGAAAACAATACAACTTTTTTTGATGACACTACACGACGCCAAAACAAATGCTGTTAAGGTAACGCATAATATAAATTTGTTGTAATGGAAATAAAATCCATTTTATAAATAGTATTGACATTTATTGCAAACAATTATATGATATGTTCATCAAAATAATAAACATATAAAACAATAATAATCAGAAAGGAAGTGCAGCAAATGGATTATGATAAAATTACACTAGCGGAACTAAAAAAGGGATACCAGTACGACCCAGAGCAAGACCACTATATTTGCAATTATTGCGAACAGCATTTTAACGCCAAACAGATTTTTCCAATTGACAATCAGTTCTACACCGCGGAATACGCCGTAAACAAACATATTTGTACCGAGCACAAGGGCACCTTGTACCAGCTTGTCTCCTCCCACGCCAAGTACAATGCGCTGACGCAGAACCAGCGGGAACTTATGCTGCTCTTTGCCTCGGGAGAATCAGATAAGAACATAGCAAAGAAGCTGGGCATCACAGAATCCACTGTCCGCCGCCAGCGTTTTACCTTTCGAGAGAAGGCAAAGCAGGCAAAGTATTATCTGGCAGTCTATGAACAGGCCTTTGAACACAAGGGAACGCCAGATAATACCATTATTCCGATACACAGCCATGCAAGCTATGTAGATGACCGTTATCTGATCACCGAGCAGGAACGAAATCACATACTCGAAACCACATTCAGCAGTTTCGAGCCATTAATATTAAAAAACTTTTCTGCGAAAGAAAAGAAAAAAGTCGTAATACTGACCAAAATAGCCGAACAATTTGAAGCTGGGCGAAAATACACGGAAAAAGAAATCAACCAAATTCTCAGGCCAATCTATGAGGATTACACAACGATTCGCCGGTATCTCATCATGTATGGTTTTATGGAGCGCGCCAAGGATGGATCGTCGTATTGGATGACAGAATAAAAATGATCCAGACCTCCTTTCATGATCGGAGTTCCTGGACCATACCTTACCAGCTCAACTATGAACTTATCAAAATTTCCCCCCTCTGCCGCCATGTGTTCTCCCAGAAGAAGATCTGTGCGTCCTCGATCCGCCGCCGCTGGAGCTGCTCTCTTTCTGCCGCACTTGCCGGTCCACGTGTGAATAGAGATACAAATCCCTCGCCTGTGTCACGTTCATACTGCCGCGCTTCACATATGCTGCTGCCGTCGGCTGAAACCGCACAGACTTCATGCTGTAACGCATCACAAGCGTGATGATGACTGCAAAAAACAAACCGATGAACAGTGCTCTGCTCAGATAGTATCCTATATGAAACGGGGCCTTCGGAAGTTCACCGATATCATAGGGCGCATCGACTCTCGCCTGCGTGATAAATCTGTCGCAGAGGTGGGCAAAAGACGTGAAAGCACCCTCATAATCACCATCGCCCAAAGCGGGCAGAAATTGATCTGACATATAATCCATTCCGGCATCCGTAAACACGATAATCCCATAGCCAGACGTAGAAATCCACCAATCTCTGTCTTCCATGCTCACAAGAAGCAGCACGCCATCCCTTCCTGAGCCATAGCCATAGCCGTTCTCATCATAGAAGTCATCTGCATAGGCCATAGGCGTTTTGCCATCAAGTGTGTCTGTCGTGACAATCACAATATCAAGCTGCTGCCTGCCGCTGATCTCATCTAGCAGTGATAGAACCCTTTCCCGCGCTGATTCCGTCAAAAGCTCCGCCTTATCCACAAGCCTTGCGGCATTCTCCTCCTCCGCAAACGCCGCCATACCAAACGACAGACAGAGCACAATCATCAAGAACAAAGCTGAAATCCTTTTCTTCATAATAAAACACCTCCCTACAGCAGCCACAGCAAATAGCTGACGCCAAACGCCGCAGCACTGATCACACCCCATAAACCGAACAGCCATCTCGCAAATGCGCCGTTGTCCACCGGCAGGTCGCCAACTAGCTTTCCGGTCTGTCCATTCATGGCAAAAGTGTATTTTGTGCCCTTCCATGTCGTGTTTAAAATCCATATCGGATATAGCGCATAGTGCGCTTTTCCATGCTTAAGGCGGATATTGGCAGACTCCGGTACAACCGATACATAGCCCTGAACAGTTCCTGCAAAGCTGTCCTGCGTGCTGTTTTTTACCCGCTCGTTTGCCCGCTCCATACTCTGCTCGGCATCCACATCATATTTATCCGCCAGATATCCAGCCAAATAAGCAGTCTGAAAGTCCACTGCCTGCGAGAAATCAAACGGCTCTATGGACTCCATCAGGTCGTCGGGCATTTGGGAGGAACCATCTACAGGAACGCGCTCAAAGCTGATCGTGCCAGAGCGCATCACTGCAAAATAACTCGTCTTAGTATAATGGTAACTGCTGTCATTCCAGCTCTGTACGCGCGTCGCCCTGTATCGAAGATCTGCCTCGGCGTCGGCGTCAAAGAGCCAGAACGGCACATAAATCCCTTTCACTTCGTCTATGTGATTCTGATCTTTAAACACCTTCGGCAAAAACGGCTTATTTCTGTAATGCCTGTTCAGCGCTTCCTTTGCTGCCCTTTTATCCAGCTTAAACGGGATCACGTAATCCGGCTTTAACGCGCCGGAAAACTGTCCCATCAGCACCACAGGATTATCACAGTAGGGGCAGGTCGTCGCCGCAGTGTTCTCATCACCGATAATTTCGCCGCCGCAGGATGTGCAACTATAAGTTCTGAGACGTTCTGTCTCACCCACTTGCCATGCAGTATTTGCCGATACCTCCCAGTCCATCTGGTCCGGCTGTTCATTCCTCAGTTCCCTGTCATAGCCTGCCAATGCCTCCATCTCAAATTCCGTATCGCAGAATGGACACTTCATTTTCTGTATCGAGCTGTCAAAGGCAATCGCTCCCCCACAACAGGGGCACTTATACTCCTGTAACTGTGCCATCACCCGTTATCTCCTGTCATTCTCATCAAAAATATCCCCGCACTCCGGGCAGAATTTGGGTGGATGCGCCGGGTCCTCTGGCTCCCAGCCGCACTTGTCGCATCGGTAAAGCGGTGTGCCCTCCGGCTTCTTTGCGCCGCAGTTCTGGCAGAATTTTCCTTTGTTCAGTGTGCCGCACGCACAGGTCCAACCGTCATTTGCAGGCTTTGGCGCCCCGCACTCCGGGCAGAATTTGCCTGTGGACATCGCGCCGCAGGAACATTTCCAACCGTCGGCAGGTGCCGCGGGCGACGCGGGCGCTGCTGCCGGCTGCTGTCCCATGGCGAACAAGTTTTGCGCATTCAGACCACCTGCATTCATCGCCATGCCCATTCCCACAAATCCATTCATGGCACCCGCAGCATTGCCGGCTGCCGTTCTCATGGCATCAGCCTGAGCGCCAGCCAACGTGGCACCCGCCATATTCGGATTCTGTAATACAGCAGTGCGCTGAAGCTGCTTGATCATCTCCGCGTCCTCAGGCGGCAGCGATACAGACCCCAGCGCGATGCTGACAACCTTGAGCCCGCGCAGTTTTCCCCACTTCGTAGAGAGCGCAGCGTTCATGGCTTCCTCCAGCTCTGTATTGTGAGAGACAATCTGATTCGGGCGCAGCTCCAACTCAGACAATCTGCCAAATGCGGGCTGCAAGGCACTGATAAACTCTGTTTTCAACTGCTTCTCAATCTCATCTCTGGTATACGCCTGCTCGACATTGCCGCAGACCTTGGTGTAAAACAAAAGTGGATCTGCAATCATATAAGAATAGACCCCAGAACAGCGAACGGAGACATCCACATCCAGACCAAGCCTAGAATCCACCACGCGAAACGGAATCGGATTCGGCGTACCGAACTTATTATCCATGATTTCCTTCACATTAAAATAATAGACCCGCTGATCCTTACCCGTGTCACCGCCATATGTAAAACGCTTTCCAATCGTGCTAAATGTACGGGCAATCCCTGCGCCGAGACTTCCTGAAAAAATACTTGGCTCTGTCGAGGAATCATAGGTAAACTGCCCTGGTTCTGCACAGACCTCGACAATTTTCCCCTGCTCCACGATAATCATACACTGTCCGTCCGCCACCGCGATTCCCGAACCGTTGGAGATGATATTGTCATTTCCCTTTGTGTTGGAGGAACGGCCATTGATGCGTTTCTGCCCCTTCACGACCAGTACATCCTGCTCCAAGGCATCACAATAGAAAAATTCCTTCCACTGGTCAGCCAGCGTTCCGCCGACAGCCCCCATTGCTGCTTTGATAAGTCCCATAGTAATACTCCTTTCTACTTTTGCCTATGAATGGCTCTATATA
>CAJUII010000113.1 GCA_910586405.1 uncultured Lachnospiraceae bacterium | reverse complement strand
GATAAGTCCCATAGTAATACTCCTTTCTACTTTTGCCTATGAATGGCTCTATATAATAGTATACCGAAATTCTGTATTTTTTCAATATGTCATGAATTGTCTTAACATCATGTCATCTTTTTCTTATTCAATGCTTTCTGGATAATCGCGTCTATATTACTTTCACTCACTCTTTCTACGTTATCGTTCTGTACTTGTAGTACTGCCTGTTTTGACAAGGTCTCCTCGCGCGCTTGCTCGATAAATAATTCTGTCAGGTTTTCTGTATTGAATGCCGCCTTCAATACCTGAACTGCATATTCAGAAATAGTTTCCCAACCGCCATAAAGATTGTTCACTGCACAGTCAATTTGCTGATAACTTAATGGCTCTCCCATTTTTTCCTGTTCACTTAAAATTCCGATAATATCAGACAAATCTTTCTTATACCGTCTGCCTGACATTAATTTCATGGCAACAAGATATTCTGCACTGATTGTCCTGATTGTGAGCACATTCGAATAAGTACGGTAATATTTTGAATACTGTGATAATTTAGGACTATACGAACTTGTACTCATAAAATCTGCATTCAGCCAGCCATTTGCCAGACCTAAGCGGTCGCCTGTGGCGTTGACGGCATCTTTCATAGCCGATGACGCGGTTATGACGGCATCAATATCATACGTCATCTCACGAAATCCATAATTTATAAGAATTGCTGCACCGCCAACTAATATTATTTCGGCAGGTGTATTCCTTCCGTTTCTTTTTCGGAACTCCTTTGCCAGTTCTTTTAGATAAAAATCCAGATTTTCCTTGGTAAACGATTGTTCAACAGACATTTCTGATCTCGCTTTCTATAATATTAAACCGCCGGAACTCGGGAATCGCTTCCTTGAGGCATTGTTCTTTCACATCAAGAGCAGCATCTAACTTCGCAGCGAGAACAACATCTTTTGGATATAGTGGTTCTGGCAATGTGCAGCTCCTTATATCCTCATAGTCCTTGCACAGCGGCAGATCATTTTCCCTGCTTAAATAGTCCAACATTGCAAGCAGATAAAAGCATTCTGGATACCACTTTCTTTCCCAGTAAATCCGTATTCGGTTTTCCTGCAACGTATCAATGATAAAGTCAAGATCTCCCTTGTCTTTTACTAAATGGCAGACGTTGCTTTTATAGATTTCAAAATTTTCTTCCCTGAAGCATTCTTCTAATAGTTCTTCCATCGCGACATGAAGCGTTTTCGACAATTTATAGAGCGTCACTGCGGTGCAGTTCTCCAAACTCGTTTTGCCTTTCACGAGGTCTGACAGCGTTGTATATGGTATCTGGCTTTCCTTCGCACACTGGTAAACAGAAAGCTGCTTATTTCTTAACAGATCAATCAATTTCATTGTTTTTTCTCCATTTACTGATTGTTATTAATTTATTATAACGGTAGAACGTGATAGTGTCAAGAAATATGCCATATACTTCTCTATAACTAAGTAATTACTTCTTGTATTCGGTGCTAATTATTTTCTTTCAATGCGTATAGAATAACAATATAATACTTCGGAAAAGAGGTGGTTGTTACTTGCGCATGGAAGATTATATTGCTATGAAAATCGAAGAACTCTGTTCCAAGAGCGGAATCACCAGATACCAGCTCTCCCTTCGCTCAGGAATCTCACAGTCTGCACTATCAGATATTGTGAAAAAGAAAAATGTGCCAACCTTGATTACCGTAGAACGAATCTGCACGGCATTTGGGATAACGATTGCACAATTTTTCGCACAAGAAGAAGCAATCCCTGACCTGTCCGAAGAACAGAAAAAACTTCTGCAATTATGGCATGGACTTACTTTAGAAGAAAAGAAGATTGTGACAACTTTTATAGAAAGTATTCAAAATAAAAGATAAAAATATAAAACCCCCTCGCCCTCTACAATACGCAGAGAGCAAGGGGGTTTTAAAATTATGCCTTCTTACTTTCTTTCACCTTCGCAAATATCGCTTGCAGCAGAATGAAGAAGCACAAAAGTATCGCCGTAATAATATTCGCCCACGAACTGACGAGTTTTCCGTTTGATTTCACCAGTGTAGAAATCGTACCGTTAATCAGCACGCCGACCAGTGAGCCGAGCACATTCCCCACACCGCCTGTCAGCAGTGTACCGCCGATTACCGAAGATGAGATTGCGTCCATCTCCAGACCTGACGCCTGTGTGGTGGTGCCGCACATGGTATTTAGACAGTAGCAGATGCCGCCAATGGAAGTCAGCAGACTGCACAGCGTATAGGTCAAAAGCTTTGTTTTCTTGACATTGAGACCCATCAATGTCGCGGACACCTGATTGCCGCCCACCGCGTAGATGCTTCTGCCAAACTTGGTATATTTGAGCATCAGGAAAACGACAACGATGACCAAGAGTGCCACGAGCACTGTCGGGCGGATAAAAGGTGTCTGATAAATGCCCTTTTTATTCGTATAGCCGCCGAATGGAATACTAATCTTTGTGTTGGAGATAGCCGTGAAGATCTTATCTGAGACAATGCTGACCTGATCCTTGCAGATCACCGCCGTCATACCTCTGGCAAAGAACATGCCCGCCATCGTCACGATAAACGGCTGAATCTCAAGATACGCCACACAGTACCCCTGCACCAGTCCAAAGACTGCGCCAATCACCAACACCAGTATCATCAGCACCGGGCTGCTCATGCCCCATTGCTCCATGCCGACTGCGAGAAACATACAGTCCATCGCAATCAGTGAACCGACAGAGATGTCGATACCGCCCGTCAGCATCACGCAGGTCATGCCGGCTGCGACGGCAATCAGTCCTGCATTGTTAATCAGCACATTCAAAAAGGTCTGAAGATGTGTAAAGCCTTTGTCTGCATAGATGATGCAGCCGCCAGCATACATGACAACGAACAGGATTACAGTGATTGCCAGTAATATATTATTGCCTCTTAGCTTTAATTTTTTCATTCCTATGCCGCCTCCTTTGCTCCTGCCTTTTTAGCGGACAGTTTTTTGAAATAATCCTTTACAGGCTGCGACTGGATTACAACGATTAAAATGACCACGATTGCCTTGAACACAGGCGCCTGCGCAGAGGAGACACCCAGCGCGTACAGTGTCGTCGTAATCGCCTGAATCGTGTAGGCACCGATGATGGAGCCTGCCAGATTAAACTTGCCGCCGCCAAGGCTGTTGCCGCCAAGTGCCACTGCAAGAATTGCGTCCAGCTCCATGTTCAGACCGATGTTGTTTGTATCCGCGGAATAAATTCTACAGGTTGCAACCAACCCGGCGATACCTGCGCACAGACCGCAGATCACGTAACACAAGAGAATAATCTTTGCCGAATTAAAACCGGAAATTCTCGAAGCCTTTTTGTTGATACCAACACTCTGTATGTATGTCCCAAGCGCTGTCGATTTCAACACGATAGACGCAACCGCGACACAGACCGCCGCAATCAGAATCGGCGTTGGAATAATACCGCAGTACGCGCCGAAAAACTGAAAAGACGGAACGCGCACATACACGATATTGCTGTTGCAAAGAAGCAGTCCGATTGCCCTGCCCGCAGACCAGAGAATCAGCGTGGCAACCATCGGCTGAATGTTCATATATGCCACCAAAAAACCGTTGAACAGACCGCAGACACAAGCGATTGCAATACCTGCAAACATGCCAACCCAGAGCGGAACCGCGTACTCGCTCACGTTGGTCACACCGTAGCCGGCAAGCAGCATACAGCACAGACCGCCGGAGAGACTCATCACCGAGCCGACGGAAATATCCGTACCTGCTGACGCTGATACCACCAGCGTCATGCCGATTGCCAGAATCGCTACCTCGCTGCCGCGGTTTAGCACGTCAATCAGACGCCCGTATAAAATACCATTGTTAATACTGATCGAAAAGAAGCCAAACGGCGGGTTCCCGCTCGCGATATCATAAATCACATTGATCATCATGACTAAAAGCATACTGAAAATCGGCAGGAACAGCTTCATTTTTGTTAATTTTTTGATATTATCCATTATTTTCCACCTCCTGCGATCGCTTTCATGACACCTTCCTGCGTCAAGTCGTCACCGCTGATTTCCCCGACTTTGGCACCGTCTCTGAGCACCGCCATACGGTTGCAGGTTCGAAGCATCTCTTCTATTTCAGAGGAAATAAACATCACGCTCTTTCCCTCGTCCGCCAGTTTGAGCACCAGCTTTTGAATCTCAGTTTTCGTACCGATATCAATACCGCGGGTCGGCTCATCTAAGATCAGGAAATCCGGATTCGTCGCAAGCCATCTAGCCAGAATCGCTTTCTGCTGGTTTCCGCCCGAAAGCTGTTTGATTAACGTCTCCCTGCTCGCTGTCTTGATTTGCAGCATCTCGATAAATTTATCTGCGATCTCAATCTGCTTTGACATCGGTATTTTCTTGAAAATGCCCTGTTTTGCCTGCATCGCGAGAATAATATTTTCGCGGACAGACAAGTCGCCGATAATGCCCTCCGCCTTTCTGTCGTCCGGCAAAAGTCCCATGCCAAGGTTCATGGCGTCAATCGGATTTTTAATCGACACTTCTTTTCCTTTGACCTTTAGTGTCCCTGTCTGTGCCCTGTCTGCGCCGTAGATTGCGCGCGCCAGCTCGCTTCTGCCGCTTCCGAGCAGCCCGGTCAGACCGATGACTTCGCCCTTATGAATCTCCAAGTCAAACGGCTTGATGGTTCCTGCGTGGCTTAATCCCTTCGCGTCTATGACAAGCGGCTCTTTTGACTTGTCACCGCTGCCCTCCTGCTTGATGCTGGCAAGATCGTCAAAATCCTTTCCCATCATGGCGGCAACCAGCTTGACGCGGGGCAGCTCGTCGATGGAATATTCCCCTACAAGGGTACCGTTTCGAAGCACCGTAATGCCGTCGCAGACTTCGTACACTTGTTCGAGAAAGTGTGTCACAAACATAATGCCAACGCCTTTTTCGCGCAGCCTTCTCATCATGACAAAGAGCTTTGCCACCTCGTTATCGTCCAGCGAGGAGGTCGGCTCATCGAGAATCAGCACCTTACAGTCCATATCCACTGCGCGGGCAATCGCGATCATCTGCTGTAACGCAAGAGAGTACTCCTCCAAATTCTGCGTCACGTCCACGTCCAAATCCAAGTCCTTCATCAGCTTTGCAGCCATCTCATTCATTTTCCTTCTGTTGACTGTGTGGAACTTGGTCATGGGCTCTCTGCCGATAAATAAATTCTCCGCCACGGATAAATTTGGACACAGATTGACCTCCTGATACACTGTAGAAATCCCCTTGCGCTGCGCATCGAGCGTGTCTCTATTGACAACGGGGCCGCTGATGCCGTCGAGATGAATCTCTCCCGCTTCAAATTTATTCACCCCGGTAAGGCACTTGATTAATGTGGATTTTCCGGCGCCGTTCTCCCCCATGAGCGCGCGAATCTCGCCTTTTCTCAGATTAAAATCCACATTTTGCAGCGCCTTTACACCGGGGAAGGTCATACAGATTCCTTTTGCACTCAAAACAATATTACTATCCATACCGCCATCTCCTCTCCAGAGTTTTTTGTAAAAAAGCAGACACCGTACTTTTGCCAAACATTGCGCAGTCATAGGTGTCTGACAGCTAGAAAAAACGAGCATGTTTGAAAAATCATTCTGGCAGTGCGCATCATAGCATTGTACGTTCGTTGGTATCGTGTCACAAAGCCAAACGCACATCTGGCAGAACGCCTTTTGCAAACATGCTCTTGCAGTGCCAAATGTGTGAGGGGAGAAAAACATGCTCTCCCCTCTGCCACCACATCATATCGTTCATTTATATAGACAAATTAATATGCACGGCCGTCCAATACTTCCTGACTCATCGTTACTGCGTAGTTGCTTGTGATGCCCGGTGCGACAAACGCTTCATCGACAACGAGTGTCCATGCGTCCACTGCCTCACCTGCCTGTAATTTCTGGATAACATCTGCCGCAAAGCCAGCCTGCAAAGGATTGCACTCTACATTACAGGTGATCTTTCCGTCGAGTGTATACTGAAGTCCGTCATGTGTCGCATCGAAGGAGATGATTGTCACATCGCCGTCAACACCATATGTAATGCCCGCTGCGTCCATCGCATCCATTGCGCCGTATGCCTCGTTGTCGTTCTGGCACACCACAACGTTGAAATCGCTGTAAGACTTGATGAAGGACTCCATAACCTCCTGTCCGCCTGCCTGTGTGAAGTCACCGGACTGGGAGTCAAGTACTTTCCAGTTTGCGTTCTGTGAAACAATGTTGTTGAAGCCTTCTGTACGTCCAAGTGTCGCAGATGCGCCCACAGAGCCTTCAATCACAAGAATGTTTGCGTCCTCGCCGTTTAAGTACTCAGCAAGCCAGTTTCCTGCCGCCTCGCCCTCGGCTACCATGTCGCATCCAAGCGCTGTTGTGTAGAGTGAAGGATCTGCATCCACTGCACGGTCTACGATTAATACAGGAATGCCCGCATCTTTTGCCTCCTGAAGAACGGTGTCCCAGCCTGCGGACTGAATCGGTGCGATACAGATATAGTCTAACTCCTGCTCGATAAATCCACGAACTGTTTCAATCTGGACTGCGTGGTCATTGTCGCAGTCTACAAAGGATAATTCATAGCCGTTTGCCGCGCTGAAAGTATCCTGATAATTCTTTGTGTTTGCTGCACGCCAGTCAGACTCATGACCAACCTGCGCGAAGCCTACGCTGATCACTTCGCCGTCTGCTGCCGGTGCGGGTGCTTCCGCCTCTGCCTCGCTCTCTGCCGGTGCGGGTGCTTCACTCTCTGCCGGTGTGGGTGCTGGATCTGCTTCTTGGTTCTCCGCTGGTGCGGGCGCCGGATTTGCCGCCGGTGCATCGGAACCTGAGTTTCCGCAAGCCGTAAGGCTGGCAACTGTCATTGCTGCAACGAGTAACGATACTACTTTTTTCTTCATTTTTGTTTCCTCCCTAAATCTTGTTTGTCAGAAGCTTTGATCTTTCTGCAAGATAATTTTAACGCATTTTAATCTGTTAAGCAACTATACTTTGTGCATTTTATATAATTTCGTACAAGTAAACAATACAAATTTACGTGTATTTGTATATTTTTTGATATAAATTTTGTATATCATGTTGAATATCTTACGATTATGTTGAATATCTTACGATTTTGGAGAAAAATTAGCGAAATAAGGACGAAATAAACGTGTCCATTTCTTTTATATTTATTATAATTATAAACAAATTATAAAGAAAATGGGAAGATTTTCAGGAAAATATACATGAAATGGGAAGATTTTTACTGTTTTCGATCGCTATCAGAAGAAGAAATTTTACTCATCAGCTCTTGTTGACAGAGGAAATCTCCTCTCATCCACTACTGCGACAGAACCAAATGACCTGATCGAAACTATACTTCCATTTCATAGTCTGACGCTTATTCCCACTGAAAGCACTTTACAGAGAGTCCAAAGCAGATGACTGTAACGGCGCTCAGAACCGTAAGCGGAAGCAGCGCATTATCAATCGGCAATCCAAGAAAGGCTGCTTTCATTAACTGCATACCCTGCGTCAATGGAAAGAACCCGATAACCCTTTGCATGACAGCGGGCAGAACCTCAAAAGGAATTGTCGCGCCTGAGAAAATCAGCATGGGAAAATACATAATACAGCCAATGATGCTGGCGCTTTTCGTATTTTTCGCAATCCCGCCAACGAGCAAACCGATACTCAAAGTCGATATCATCGTTAACAGCCAGCTTCCCAAGAATAAAAGGATAGAACCATGTAGTCTGATATTCCAAAACAACATAGCGGCAGGAAACAATGTCAACATTGATATAACGCAATAGATCACATAGACTGTAAATTCAACAGCAAGTAACTTTACCGGGCTGACTGGCGTAACTTGTAAACGCTTCAAAATTTTTCGTTCCCGATAGTCGGATACGACGAGCGGTAAACCCATCAGTCCGCCCGCACAAATGGAAATACAGCATAGTGCCCCAAAGGACTGCTCCATAAAGGTGTATGCTGCACCGTCCGCCGCAGGCTTTTCTCCATTAAGAAACCCAAGAATGACCAAGACAACCAGCGGCATTATTATCGCAAAAATAACCATGTTCATATCTCGAATATTGAGCTTAAGCTCGTTCTTCAAAAGTATTCTGAATGATTTCATTCTTTCCAAACCTCCTCACCGGAAAGCATAAGATAAGCGTCCTCAAATTTCTCACAATTCGTTGCTCTCTTTGCTTCTTCAACCGTTCCATAAAATACTGCTTTTCCCTTTTGCAAAATACAGATCTCATCACATAAGGCCTCCACCTCATCCATAAAATGTGAAGTTAAAAGAATAGTCAATCCCTTGCCTTTTAATCCTGTCAGAATTTTCCACACTTCACGGCGTGCTTTTGTGTCAAGACCAGTAGTCAGTTCATCGAGAAATACCAACTCCGGTTTCGGAATCAAGGCTAGTACGATAAATAAGCGTTGGCGCTCCCCGCCGGACAGGCTCTTTACGGCATGATCATACTTATCGCTCAGTCCAAACTGTTCGCAGAGATTTCTCCAGTTGTCAGGGTCTTTATACAGGCAAGCAGTTTCCTCACATAGTTCTGACACCTTAATTTCCGGCTGATAATCGCCCTCCTGAAACTGAATACCGACATTTTCAAACAGGCGGCGTCTGTCCTTTTTGGGATTACACCCCAAGATCGATACCGTTCCGCTGTCAACATTTTTTGTGCCTAAGATACATTCAATCACCGTGCTTTTTCCCGCGCCGTTTGCGCCGAGAAGTCCGTAGACGGTGCCACGTTTTACCAATAGACTGATGTTGTCTACCGCAGGCAGATTGCCATAGCATTTTGATAACTGTTCTACCTTGATTACAGTCTGCATAGTAAGACCTCCTTTGCTTTTGTACATAAAGAATACCACCGATGAAAACATTGGTGGTAAAGTGTA
>CAJUII010000112.1 GCA_910586405.1 uncultured Lachnospiraceae bacterium | reverse complement strand
TCTTTTCCCAAGCTTTCTGCGCACAGCTGCCGAAAAACCGTCCTGCTGCTCGACCTGAGCGTAAATGTCTTTGGCAAGCTGTCCGGCACAGACCTCATCATCTGAATAGAGCGTGATCAAAAATTCATCTCCGCCATATCTCGTGACAAACCCTTTGTCCTCAACCTCTTTTTGAAATATATCTGCCATTCCCGTCAGAATGATATCGCCCACACCATGCCCAAAGGTGTCATTATAGTACTTGAAGTTATCCAGGTCAATGTACATGATTGTGACAGGCAGCTTCAAGCCCGCCTCCCGCCTGCGCCGAATCATTCTGCTGATATTTCCATAAAATCCTTCTCTGTTAAATAGTCCTGTCAGCTTATCGGTGACTGCCAGATGGTTCAGCTTGTCATTCATATGCTTAATCTTGTCATTTGCCTCGAGCATATCTATCGAGCTTAAAAGCTGGCGCATCAAAAATTCAAACACAGCATAATCACTCTCATCCAGCAGATATCTGTTTGTCGGGGAATGCCAATTATCCTTCATTTCTATGTACGCTACCATGACTGCCTTGAGTGAATCATTATAATAAAACGGCAGTCCCATAATCGAGCACACTTTCTTTTTGGAAAAAAGTGAGACGATGTCAAGATAATCCGTATAGTTATTGTTTATCTTAGAGGTGGCAAAGCCAAGTCTGTTTCGCTGGAAAAATCCCTCAATTCGTGTGCGCCTGTCATCCTCAAATGCATACCCTGTATTGTTAAAAAGCTCCTCTGATCCATTATCGCCGCATTTCACCAGCATCAGTCGGTCTATATTAAAATTATGCACAAAGGCATTGATCGCCGGCGTAACAAGCTCCTTCTTGGTTTTTCCGCCAATCTCGATCATCTTCTGCCATGCAGACAAAAAGTTCATGCGCTTTTGCTGTTCTTGATTTTCTTTGAATACAGATGCATGTCTAAGCGCCTTGTCAACCTCCTGTTTCAATTCCTCCGACAGACTCAGACGGCGCTTCTTATATTCATATGGTACTTCTGACAGCGCTGCCGTCAGCTCTGCCACCTTCTCCTGACAGTCCTGCTTATCATAGAACTCAATTGCAAGCTTCAATTGACGTACTGCCTCATTTTCATTCCCTAATATCCGGCAAAGCCGAGCGAACTCCATCGTATATTGACCAAAAATATAGAACTGATTCCCAACGGACTCATCCAGGCAGCTTTCCGCCAGCTCAAAATTTTTGAGTGCCTCCTCATACGCCTCGTTCTCCACAAGCTGTAGTCCATAGATATAGTAATAGATAAACAGATCATCATTGCACATAGTATAATCATGGACGATCACCTTCTCATTCACGACATATTCCTTATCGATTAAATGTTCGAGAAAAAGTCTTGTCTTTTCAATGTAAATCGCACATTTGAGTTCGTTCCCAATATAGTGGCTGCACAGCGCCAAAAGCCCCATAAGCTTTGAGATATTGCACACCCTAAGGCTGTTCATCTTCATTTCCTTTACAATCCGAAAAGACATTTCCAAATACTCATAAGCATTTTTATAATCCTGCGTCATGATGCAGTTGATCGCCATATTGTAGAGCGTCTCACCCACATAATCGATTTTTTCCATTTGCAGGAAACTGGTCAGTGCTCGGTTATAGCAGTTAAATGCCTTGTCATATGCCTCCATTGCTGACGATATATAACCGACACCATTATAGATCATTGCCTCCTCGTACTCATCCTTGCCCTTTACCAGCTCATGACATTTCTCATAGTAGTAATTCGCTGTCCTAAAATAACCGTTCGTGGATGCGATCATAATATTGTTGCGATACGCCTCCATCATGAAATATTCATTGCCAAGCGCTTCCATGATCGCGATGCCCTTATTAAAGTATTCAAGCCTGCTTTCAATCAAGTTTTCATCTGCAAAGAACGCTGGCTGATTGTCATATGCATAGACGTAGATATGCGCCAAATGATTCCAAAAATGGTATTCCTCTGCCATATACAGAACTTCTTCGTCCACAGGAATGTCATTCGCACAGAAAAATATATTATGCCATCCTGACATCTTCACCATCACACCCAGAAGCTTTGCGATAAAGATATCGTATTCCGACTGTTGCTTTACCGCAATCTCAAGATATCTTCCAGCGTATTTATCCGCCTCATCTAGTTTTCCATTATACATATGCGCCATGCACATAAAATAGTAATATGAATGGTCAAGCGACAAATCCTTTGTCTGTCCCCGCAGCTCTTTTAGTTTTTCACACAGAAGCAGTGCTTGGGAAAAATTCTGTGTATAGATTGACACCAGCGTATACAGCTTAATGATCTCACACTTATAATCCCACGCAATATTGATCTCCTCCACCGTTATCATCTTGTAGATGATCTCAAGATAGTAGTTTGCCTGCAAAAAGTCAAGGCAGAATAATAGATTGTTTATTTTTACAATATAACTGTCCAGACGGTCAACCGAGAAAATAAAATCATTAAAACTGCCATTTGGACTGCCCAGCACACCAGCGCTTGTCTCTGTCACCAACTTTTGTTCACATATATATTGGTAGAATTTATCCCACAACGGTTCCATGTGGGATAATGGCACCTTCGCTTCATTATACGTGGCAATGACAATGATGTTATAACACATATTGTCCTCAATCAGATTATGAATGAAATGCATGGAAGAACCGTTTGCATACTGCATATCATTCAGCAGAAAGACCACCTGCCTGTCTCCTGCAAGGCGGGAGACAATATTGACAACCGCAGAGGCAATTTTGTCCTGCTCAAATGCAACCTCGTCTATGAGGAGGTTTTCTTCACGCACGCACAGCCCATGCTGAAAAAAACTTTTAAACACAGATTTGTGCAGACTATAGACATTACATTCATCGAGAAGTTTGTCGATCTCCCCGTCGGAGAGCGGGCCAAACGCGCTCCGGGCAAAATCAAGAAACGGCTCAAACACACTGACCATATCAGACACTTTAAAATTATGCAGACATACAAGCATGTCTGGATTTTCCCGCTCAATCTGCGCTTTCCCGTTCTCTGATAGCACAAAAGTATTATAATGCCTCAGGAGCAAAAAACTTCCATTCCCTGCTTGAAGCCCCAAACGAACCCTGTTCCGAATACTATTTTCCGCATCATTGTTCATATCGATTACCCCAGTTACCAAATTATTTCAGACCAATCGCTGATTCCGATAAAAGATTTTGCCCAGTCCAAATATAAATCAGCATTCGCTCCATCCATCTCGTCATAGATTTTCTGTGAAAATGAGTCGAGCGACGAATCCATTCCCGGATCACTGTAAACTAGCAGATACATCATTTCATCTATCAGTGGATTATCCATGACCGCCGCATAGGATGCACACAGCGCTGCTGCCTGAATCTCACTTCCCTGCGCGTTCGAGATCCCCATCTCACTCAGTATGATATGTCTGACATTTCCATTTGTATCAAGCATCGCGGGCGTCTGCATAAAGTCGGTGAGCACAGATAAATTCTGAAATGTGACAACCTGTCCCGCCGCAACCTGCGCGGCATACGCATCGCCTTTTTTGCATCCAGACATGTCCCAGAATTTCGCATATCCCATCGGATTGGTATAGGGATGCTGCGCAACGCCCCAGTTGATATCTCCGCCCTGCTTGATCAGTGCATTGAATTTCTCAAGAAAATCTTTCCCATCCATATACTGATAATACTCTTTGTCAGAGGGCGTCAGATTCTTATCCCAGATTTGGTCTAGGCACACATAAACCCTCGCATTGGCATTCGTACTCATGATCGCATTGTACATCACTCTGAACGCCTGCGCATACTCCTTGATATATGTATCCCAGTCTGTCCATGCCATATAATTCCATGTGCGGGTATTGACTTCATTTCCGATGATCCAGTTCTCTCCGCCCTTGGAGTTTGCCACATAATACTCCATATTGGCAGCCAGTGTCCTGACACCCTCCTCATCTGACGCATTAAACATATAGTACATCGGATTTTTAATTCTGCGGGCATCCGCAGCTCTTGCATCTGCTCTCGACATCGGATGTGTCAGCGCTTCACAGTCTCCGGTATTCAAAACCTGCAATGTCTTAAACACCCAGCCAAGCTCTGGTCCGTAGGTCCCATCCATAAAAACATTATTGAATTCCTCGCCCTGTGTCGATTTCTTTGTTCTGGGATATCTCATCAATGTATTCCATGCAAGTGCCTCAGGATTCGTAATGTACATCGGCTCTGTCACCAGATGCACTGCACCACCGCTTCTTATTCCTATGGCAAACTTTGAATATAGTCTGGTATCCTCCTGTCTGAAATTCACTGGAAACGTAAATTGTACTGTCGTCTGTGACTCATCCTGCGGCGCAGATGCTATGACATCTGTGTCAGCAGTAACATTGTATTCATAGGGCGCCATCTCAAATAAATACAGCATTCCGTCATCTGAAGCAAACAATCCACTGCTCAGGATCGCCTCATAAGTAACCGTGCCATTTTTATCCACTGTACAGCGCACATGACGCACTTTTGCCTGCTGTAATCCGTCCATGGCATCTGTCTTGATTCCTTCTGGCACCGATATTTCAGCGTTCTCCTCCTCAAACTGCGTGTCAACAACTTCGGCGGCATAGGAGCGCGCCCCCATGCCGCCAGTCAGCATACCTGCGATCAGGCAGATCAATATTGTTCGTTTCATCTCAAAAATTTTTCGCATTGCAAACATCCTTTTTCATCTAATTCAGTAATATACCATTGTGCCCTTTGTGAGCAAGCTTCTACGAATATTATACCAAATCACGACTATTTCTGTCAATGTTCGCATAGTATTTTCAATCCTTTGGCGTAATCTCAACAACAGTCGGAGTATATCTGTTGAATGCAAGAATTACTTTGAATAGATCACCATCTACGACAATCTCCATCTCTCCGTCGATCAGTTTCATCAGACTCTGTGCGATGGAAAGCCCCAGACCATGTCCCTCCGTATTGCGCGATGCGTCCCCGCGCACAAAGCGCTCCATCAACTCCTCACCGCTGATATTCAAAGGGTACTTGGAAATGTTCCGAAACGTGATACTCACACGAGCTGACACAGCTTCCAGATTGACATAGACCCTCGAGCCTGTCTGTGCATACTTGCAGATATTGTTCATCAGATTGTCAATAACACGCCACACATGCCGTCCATCTGCCATAATATATACTGGCTCATCGGGCTTGCTGATGATCAGCTCTAGTCCTGCCGCCGCAAGCTTCTCTTCAAACTCACCGACCGTCTGAGTCATAAACACACCGACCTCAAGCTGCTGGCTGTCAACTGCCAGATTGCCAGAAGATGCCTTGGAGGCTTCCACCAAATCTTCAATCAGCTTTTTTAGTTTGGAGGACTGTCTGTCCAGCACTTCGAGATATTCAGCCGCCTTCTCATTGTGCAGTTCTTCTTTCGAGAGCAGATCGACGTAGTTGATAATCGACGTGAGCGGCGTCTTGATATCATGCGACACGTTTGTGATCAGCTCCGTCTTGAGACGCTCACTTTTCATGCGCTCATCGACTGCCTTGGTCATTCCCTTGTTGATTTTATTCAGATTTTCGCCATGCTTTCTGCACTCCCAGAACATTTTCGCCGTGTTGACTTTGTACGACAGATTTCCCTCTGCCATATTCTGACTTGCCTTTTGCAGCTCATACAACTGGACGAACAGCAAACATAAAACCACGCAGAGCAGGATTTTGCCCAGAAACCAGAACAGCATAACCGCACCCCGGTTAAACACTAGTAAGATAAACAACTCCACAAAGGAGATTCCCCCAACGATAAACACAATCTTCCACAGCAGGCCGATATTGCAAAAAATAAACCGAATCCCGTCACGGCACCAGCGATACACACGGTAGCAAATACTGTTCTGCCACCATTTGCCAGCTTTAAACCGTGTGCACAGGCTCAGCACATACGCGAGTGCAGCCACTGCCATCACAACCACAAAAGCTCCGATCAGCCCTATACAGGCTTTGGCATAACGCGACATTCCTCCCTCTGCCACCACATAAATTCCCATAAAAAACAACACGGTTTCCACAATCAATACAGCGATACTAAACACATCAATCGGAATCCTGTCAATCATTGTGAGCACAATCCCGTCGGCTCCTCTGCGGTGTCCCGCCGCATAGACAAGAAATACAAATGACAGCAGCATCACGGCTAAGCTGATTCCAAGCCCCTGCAAAGGCCCCATCTCGAAGATGTCATAATACGCCTCCACGAGCCAGCCCTTCTGATTGTACAGGCTTCCCTCCAGCTCTTTTGGAACAGCGTCTGGCACGATAGAAACTACCCAGTAGCTCTCTGTCGGAGCCTTTTTTTCAACGACCAGCGTAAAATCCTCGTTGAGATAGTATCCCTCTTTATTGATAAACAGATTTTTAGATAAACTGTCCGAGTCTATCGGGGTAAGTTCATTCCCTTGGATACTCCTGATATTGTCGAGAAGGATTTTTCCCCAATTCCTGTAATTGAACTCGGTGTTATTTAATGCTGCCAGATTGACAATGCTTCCAATATCCATACTTCTGCCAAGAAGTTCTTCAATAGGATCTGTCTTGATGCGCTGCGCTTCCGGCTTATCCGTATGCTCTGATGAAGCTGCTTGTGTTTTTTCCAATGCCTCTTCTGGTTCTAGTATCTCTTCTGGCTCCAGTGCCTCTTCTGGTTGTTCAGAAACTAATTCATCCGCCCGCACAATGCCATCTCCTTGCGTCTTATCATTCAGACGGTATGCCTTTTTCTCATAATCATACTGATAATTGTAAGTCGTTTTGCCCTCTGCGCCATCATAACACAAGGATACATTCTGCACTGGATAATAATCGCCCTCCGCGCGGTAATAAATGATGCCTTTGACGGTATCAAAACAGATTCGGTCCGCATACAAATATGCCCATGTAGAATATTGGCTGTCCAGCTCTCTGCCATCCAACACCGCAATATCATCATACTGACCATAATACCCCATCGTCAAATTACGCCGAAACCCATTATAATCCCTAAGCACCCGACAAATATACAACTGGTCTGGGTCCAACTCCGCAAGCTCACTGTCTGTCAGATTCGTTTCCAGATACGAAGCCTTATCATGAAAATTGATGTCCTTGAGACTGTCTGACTTGATAATCCCACACTTAAAATACTGGCTGTTTAGATACTCTCTATAATTATTAATGTCAAAATCAAGATGGTTGATTACATCAATCGAATAGTCTACATTGACACTCTCATAAGCATCTTTTAACATCTCCGAACGTGTGCTGTTGATCATCGAGCTATCCATGATCCCTACCAGGACACAGATTCCCATCACAGCACATCCCATCGCTGCAATGATACATATTACCCATGCAGCAGATTTTGCGAGCATGGACTCTCTTAACTTTTTCACGAAACATCACCCTTTTTTACCCTTCTTAGGAACTGTGATGAAATTACTTGTGACAAGTACGCCGTATAAATGTTCAGCTGCAAAGAAGAAAATCGCAGGCATAGCGGGCTATGTCAAGATTTTCTGATGACGCAGATGGACATTTAGACAAGTAATTGTCATGAGTAATTTCTGAACAGTTCCTTATATACATTGTTTGTTCTTTTTGCGATACCAGCTATTTTTCCAGCTTATATCCACGTCCCCAGACAGATTTCAGATATCTAGGCTCTGCCGGATTGTACTCAAGCTTCTCCCGCAAATGCCTGATATGAACTGCCACAGTGTTCTCTGTACCATATGGACTGTCATTCCATACAGCCGCATAAATCTGTGCCGGTGAGTAGACTTTTCCCGGGTTTTCCATAAGAAGCTTGAGGATATCATACTCTGTCGGTGTCAGCGCCGCCTTTTCCCCGTCCAGCGTCACCTCCTTGGTGCGGTCGTCAAGCTCGATGCCGCCGATCGTCAGCGTCTCACTTGCTTTTGTCATCATACCGCTGCCAAGCTGCATATAGCGCCGAAGCTGAGATTTCACCCGCGCCTGAAGCTCTACTGGGTTAAACGGCTTTGTCACATAGTCATCTGCGCCGATATTGAGCCCCAGCACCTTATCCGTGTCCTCGCTCTTTGCTGTCAGCATGATGACAGGCACATTACTCTGCTCTCGAAGCTTTACCATCGCGGTGATGCCATCCATCACAGGCATCATGATATCCATGAGCACCAGATGGATTTCCTCTCTCGAAAGTATCTCCAAAGCCTCCTTTCCATTGTAGGCTTCGTACACTTGATACCCCTCGGTCGTCAAATAGATACGCAAAGCCGACACAATATCCTTCTCATCATCACACACCAGTACGTTGTACATGTTCTCTCTCCCCGGTTCGTTTTTTCATTCAGCAGGAAAAATCGCGCTCCTCCCTGCATGTAAAAAGTATAGCTGATATATCATTAAGTTCCAATTGGGTAAATGTTTAAGATTTCATTAAGACCAATAATTATTTGTATTTCAAAAAAGCCCTGTAAATGCTGGGATAAATCCAATTAGGTTTTAAATGTTTGTTACAAATATGTCGCTAACCGTATTTTATTATTTAATTCATTTCGTTACTATTTGTTAGTCTACTACATGATAATATCGTAATACATGTCAAAAAAATTTAGGCAACATTGTAAAACACAGCCCATAAGGGCTACCATAAAACAGACAAGTCATAGTAAAAGAACAGTTCAAGAATATCTACCTGCTATAAGACCATATTATAATGTAAACCCATCTAAAAACGCAATAAGAATTAGACATTACTGTCAAAAAATTGATAGCCAAAAAAGTAGCGTTATATACTACGCTACTTTTTTGATTCTTTTCAATTTGGATTTACTATTCAAATACACTTTTAAATGTTTTGCGCGTAACTTCTCCCACAATTCCATCATTGTTTAGCCCCAGCCGTGACTGAGCGATTTTTATAGCCGCTACAGATTTCAAACCGATCACGCCGTCAATCCCTGATTTCTCTAACAGTCCAAAACGCCACAGACACCATTGCACCCATCTGGCACTGTTTCCTGTTGTTCCAAACCTGACAGTCTGGATAGGTTCTGGATATGGATTGTGGTCTTGAGACATTGTTATATTACCAGATTTTCCTGTTACCACATTGTCATATTTCGTAAGGTTATACTTATTTATGATGTTCATTATGGTATTGATATATGTAGGGCTGGTAGCATATCCACCATTTTTGATTGCTGTGATACAGTTTCTAGCGTCTGTCTGGTTCAGGCAATTCCTGTATCTGCTACATGCTGCCAGCATATCATAGTAATCTTCTATTGCATCCTCAACGTTGTCATAGGCACGAAACATATCTGTTATGTTCACATAGGTCTTTCCATCGTAGCATTCCTTCGTCTGGGTGGAGTATGCCTTGTCCTTCCACGCTGTACCAAAATGTACCCTACTTTTTCCTGCTTTAATGCCTAGAATGGCATTCGCACGCATCATTTTGGGGCTTGTCCCATAGGCGCTTTCACAGCAGCACTGTGCGATACAGACCGACGGAAGAGACCATTTGTCTCTGCCAGACGCTTTTGCCTGTGCGATCGGCGCTACTTTTCTGATAAAATCGTTTACCTGCTTTGTTGCCGCCATACTTCCACACCTCCTACTCTTTTGTCTCTGTTTTCTTTTCCGGCAGTAACTCATCCGCATCCGGAAGTTCCTTG
>CAJUII010000111.1 GCA_910586405.1 uncultured Lachnospiraceae bacterium | reverse complement strand
AGGGCGTGATCGGGATTGAGTCGTTCTCAATGGACGCGTCCTTTAATGAACATGTGTCTGTGGAGCTTGGGCTTCTAGTGGAGGAGGAGACAATTGAGCATGCCATACACGGCATTGCTGACGGGGACGGCATTGAGGTGTATGAGGACGGCATCCTCTTTGCCGAAAAGATCACGGATACATGGATGAAAAAGGAATGCGGGCTGTGTTCTATGAGCCTGAAAGCACTTTCCTATACGATGAAATGGAGTCTTGCGCCGGTGAGCCAGAGCTTTCAGGATCTGGATCTGACCTGTGAGCAGATCTTGAAGAAAGCCCTTCTGGACCAGCCAGGGCAGAGATTGTAGTGGTCAAGCTTTTTTGTAACATTTGTGGCTAAAAATTTATTGGATTGTTGCTTGGAGGCTATCAGAGTTGTCAGCTTTTGTCAATGGTGCTACGCCCCATTACTGTAAATCCATAAAATTCATGTTATAATCAAAGAGGGTGAATTTTATGGATACAAATGATTTAGTAAAACTATTGCCATCAGGCTATGAACAGGCATGCTTTGGGAAAAAAGCGATTACGAGAAAGCGGACAATTAAAAATCCTTTTGATCTGCTGTGCCTGATCTTATATTATTTGGAGCTCAGGATTTATATATAGCGGGATTATCAAAAGAATTGGTATTATCAGAGCTAGAACGAAATTATAAATATTTAGATTCTTTAAACGAACTTAAAAAAACAGAAATAGATTCTGGTAAGTTGAAGCCAATAGAATATGATAGAAAGAAAATAGAATCACAACTAGATGAATTTATAAAACAACCACACGATGACGAAAGTATTCAATCTACGTCTTGTAAATCTAAAAAAAAGAAATAAAAGGAGAAAAAGTATGGATATATTAAAAAATTTAAACCACAGATTAATGGTTGATTCAGATTCAGTAGGAGTAGTGCCCGGAGGTGAGGAATATATTAAAGAGGTAATAGAACAGTCCCCAATACAGCTGCCAGAAGATTATTTAAACTTTTTACATACTATTTCTGGAAATGAAGGAGTTGGTATATCATTTTTGGTAGATCAGGATGTTGATACTGATTCTACATTAACAATCTTTATTTTTAGTGCAAGATATTCATTTGAAGTACTGGAAGAATTTTTATACCCAATTCCAGATGATGAATTTTTTAAGAATGCATGGATGATTGGAAATGATTTAGGGGACTTTGTTTACTATTATGCAAAAGGGAATGAAGGATTTGGTTTGTATAGAGATGAGGGAGGGAGCTTATGTATTGAAAGAGCGGAAAAAATAGCAGATTCATTGACTGATTTTCTTGTAAAGGGAGTAGGGATTGATGTTGCAATAACTTATCCTGATGAGGAGTCTTGAAAACGAATAATCAGCTATTATCTGGGTACAAGGATTGAAGTGTTTCAGCGAGATGGTAAAACTTTTTATTACCATTAGGAACAGAATGCAGACGGACTCGATGCGCTTCCTGTAACGATAAACTACATACAAGAATGATAGATAGCACTATAAATAAGAGGAGTATCCTGCCTGTGGCTGCGATATTCCTCTTATTTTATAGTTCCTGTTTGATATGCGTTGGCATCACTATATCTGTACCAATCCTACAGCCTCTTCAAACTCCTCTATGGATGTTGCTTTTGCGGCAGCTTTATGCCATTTCTTCAATAATTCTAAATCCGTCTGTTCCATGATGTAGGCTTTGAGTAAATCTGAAAGGTCTCCAAGATCTTCAAGGAGTTCAATTACAGCCTCCGCTTTACCTTCCGCTTTTTCTTTATTTAACAGTCTTTCAAATGAACTGCACATATCCTTTTCATCTCCTTCTTTTAACTGCGTTATCAATTCTCCTCGTTCGTATTCGTTCAGTTTCCGTATGACATTGGAAAACCATGTAATCCATTCATTCAAGTCATTTGTATCCATTGCCCGAATCCGCTGCATCAGCTCTGCGATGCCGTCTGTCCAGTCCTGCCTTGTCCGTTTCTTGTCTGCAAGAAATATGTTGTCTATCAGTGTGTTTGAGTTGCTGATTTTAGATTCTGTAAGTGTATTGACAGATACAAGTGCATATTCGAAATCTACAACGTATTTTCCAAATAGCTCTGCATTGTTTATCATCTGGCTGAACCTGCACGAGGCAGTCCAGTTCCGCTCGCCGTTTTTTATCTCCTGTAATCATAGTATCACAGTTTTTCCTAAGTTTCAATCAGCAGACCGCTTTGACAAGCTTTTGGTGCGGGATATTTTTGTGATAGCTTTATTTTGGAATCTATGATATGATTTTCATATGTCATTTTTCATGGAGGGAGACATGCGCTATGGGGATCTATCTGAATCCAGATAATGAGGGCTTTCGGGAAGCGGTTCACTCGAAAATATATGTGGATAAGACGGGGCTGATTGCAAATACAAATGCACTGCTTAGCACACAGCAGAAATATATCTGTGTCAGCAGGCCAAGGCGGTTTGGAAAATCAATGGCGCTGAAAATGCTGGCGGCATATTACAGTTGCGGCTGTGATTCCAGAGCGTTGTTTGAAGGGCGAGAAATTGCACAGGATACAGATTTTAATGAGCATTTGAACAAATATGATGTTATTTTTTTGAATATGCAGCAGTTTCTGATTGAGGCTAAAGACCATGAAATAACAGAATATTTAGAGCAGGAGGTGCTTGATGAGCTGCTGGAAGAATACGGTGAATTATTAAAACGGCATGAGATTGGCCTTGCCGCCGCACTGCGAAAAATATATGTCAAAACCAAGAGAAAGTTTATTTTCCTGATTGATGAGTGGGACTGTGTGATGCGCGAGCGGCAGCAGTCGGAAGAACTGCAAAAACGGTATCTCGACTTTCTGAGAAATCTGCTGAAAGATCAGACGTGTGTCGCGCTTGCATATATGACGGGGATTCTGCCTGTAAAAAAATACGGCTATCACTCGGCACTAAATATGTTTTGGGAATATTCAATGACAAATCAATACGTTTTTGAGGAGTACACAGGGTTTACAAAAGAGGAGGTAATGGTTCTGTGTGCACAGTATGACATGGATTTTGCGAAGGCGGGCAGTTGGTATGATGGATACAGATTAAAGCAGTTTAAGCATATATATAATCCAAAGTCTGTTGTGGAAGCGATGATCTGTCAATATTTCTCAAATTTTTGGACTTCTACCGAGACCTATGAAGCATTAAAAATCTATATAGATATGGACTTTGACGGGCTGCGCAGGGACATTGTAGAGATGCTTGGCGGTGGACATGTCAAAGTGAATACACGGAGTTTCCAAAATGACATGCGCAATTTCAGCGTGAAGGATGATGTGCTGACGCTGCTGGTTCATTTGGGATATCTTGGATATGACTCGGAAACAAAAGAGGTATTTATTCCAAATAAAGAAATTATTGAAGAGTTTGAGAACGCTATGAGCACAGGCGGCTGGGAGGAGGTCATGCGCGTGCTCATGGCATCGGACAGACTGCTTGAGGACACACTGTCCGGCGCCGCTTTGCGTGTTGCCGAAGCACTGGACAGGGCGCATATGGAAGTTGCGTCGGTTTTGACGTACAATGATGAAAATTCGCTTGCATGTGCGATCGGGCTTGCGTATTACAGCGCAAGGAAAGATTACCGTATGGTCAGGGAATTTCCCACTGGGCGCGGTTTTGCGGACATTGTATTTCTGCCGCTTCCCCATACGGGAAAGCCGGCGCTTGTGGTAGAGCTCAAATACGACAAAACTGTTCATGCTGCGATACAGCAGATCAAAGACAGAGTGTACACACAGGCGCTTGAAAACTATACAGGAGAGCTCTTACTGGTCGGGATTAACTATGACAAGCACCGTGCGGAGAACCCGCATCGCTGCGTCATCGAAAAGTGGACAAAGAAGTAATAAATTATGATCAATCGTTTATTGGGAATGATATATATTTTGATGCGGCAGGGAACAGTGACCGCCGCAGAGCTTGCCGAGCGCTTCGAAGTGTCTGTGCGCACAATCTACCGCGATATGGACACACTCAGCGCCGCAGGCATACCGATTTATGCCAAGAAGGGAAAAAACGGCGGAATCTGTCTGACAGAACAGTTTGTGCTGAATAAAATGCTGCTCACAAAGGACGAACAGCAGGAGATTTTATCCGGGCTGGTGTCGCTTCGGGAAACCAAGGCGGAGGCTGGGGAAAACATCTTGCAAAAGCTCGGAGAATTTTTTCGGACAGATCCTGTTGACTGGCTCGCAATTGACTTGTCGGACTGGAGCGGGAGCAGGGTACAGCTCTATGACAACATCAAAAATGCGATCTTGGCACGGCGCCTGCTGCAGTTTGACTATTACGGAAAGAACGGACAGATGTGCCGCCGCACCGTAGAGCCTGTGAAGCTGCTTTTCAAGGAATACACGTGGTATCTCAAGGCATACTGCAGGGAGAGAAAGGACTGGCGGTTATTCAAGCTTTTCCGCATAAAACGGCTCTTGGTGCAAGAGGAAACCTTTGTGCCAAGAGCAGAGTGCATCTCGCAGGAAGATGCGCCGCAGGGGCATGAGATACAAACGGACCTTAATATGAATATGACGGTAGTTGATGTAAGGATTGACAAAAGGGAAGCGTACAGGGTGTACGACCGGTTTGAGGAGGAGGAAATCGAAGTGCTGCCGGACGGGAACTTTATGGTGCATTTTCATTTGACTATGGATGACTGGGGGTACGGCGTACTCTTGAGCTTTGGCCCGTCGGCGGAGGTGCTCGCCCCGGAGGCGGTCAGGCAGGAGATGAAACGGCGCGTTCAGCAAATGGCGAAATGGTATTCGTGATTCATCAAGTAAAGAAGATTTTTATTTAAAATATGACAGACTGTTGTCATATTTATTGTGGTATGATTGCTGTATGAATTAGGAAAGGAAAGAATACCATGATCACATACGGCAGCATTTATCTGATCGCAAAGGATTTTGAGAAAAGTATTTCATTTTACAGGGCATTATTTCAGAAGGAGGTGCACGCGCAGAACAAGACCCGTTTTGCAGTCTTTGATATCAATGGACTGACACTTGCCATCATGAACGGCAGGTTTGATGCGGCACATCCCGACGAAGTCTCGACGGAAGGAGCGCGCTGCGCACTCTACGATGATCTGGTATCCATTGCGGAGGCTGCAAATGGCGGCAAAGTGGTCATCAACCTGAATGCAGACGACCTGCAGGCGGAATATGAGCGGCTAAAGTCCCTCAGGATTGGCTCGAACATGACAAAAATCCGTTGTGTCAACGCAGGGAACCCCTATTATTATTTTTGTCTGAAGGACCCTGACGACAATACAATAGAAATTACAGGCAACTATCATGAAGAGCTGGCGCGATGAAAGTATTTGTGCATTTAGATTACAGGGAGGAAAATCATGCTGGAATTACCGGAAAGCTACACGATTGCAAATCAGATTCAAAAACATTTGTCAGGAAAAATAATCAGTCACATAAAAATCTTACAGACACCGCACAAATTTGCTTTTTTTAACAACGAGGCGGACAGGTACGGGGAAGCGCTCGAAGGACAGTCCATTACCGGTGCGGTCTTTAGGGGCGGAATGGTTGAGATCAACACTGAGGACAGCATGATTGTGTTCTATGACGGGGCATATCCGCGCTATAGCTAAGCAAAAATTCCCTGAACCAGCCATGCACCCGATGCGGCTATGAGCTTCACAAGACAAATTATATGGGAGGTACAATTTACTTCTGTGAACACTGTCAGAAACGATAAGTTATGATGGTTTCCAGTGTAAAAAGAAAAATAAAACAGTATGAATAAATTTATATTTAGGCAGTCCATGATCTTATTCATGGCTGCGGCGGTCTGGGGCGTGGCGTTTGTCGCGCAGAGCGTGGGAATGGACTATGTGGGACCTTTTACCTTTGTCGCAGTGCGCAATGTGGTTGCGCTGGCAGTTCTCGTGCCCTGCGCAGCGATTATGGGCAGCAGCCGCAGAAAGAAGGGCGTACAGGAACAAGTGCGTCAAAAGGAAAATAAAAAAGCGCTGGTGATTGGCGGCATATGCTGTGGCATATGTCTTTTTGCCGCGAGTACGCTACAGCAGTTTGGCGTGAAGTACACGACGGTAGGGAAAGCGGGCTTTATCACGGCGATGTATCTTGTGCTCGTTCCGGTTTTCGGGATCTTCCTGAACAAAAAGACCGGGCTGAAGGTATGGGCAGCAGTGGGGCTTGCGTCGCTCGGACTCTACCTGCTGTGCATCACAACAGGGGATTTTCAACTGCAAAAAGGCGATCTCTATATGCTGGGCTGTGCCGCTGTATTTGCCATGCATATCTTGGTCGTGGATCACTTCTCGCCGCTGGTGGACGGCGTGAAGCTCTCCTGTGTGCAGACGCTTACCAATGCGGTGCTCGGGGCAGTCATGATGCTTTTGTTTGAAAAGCCGCACCTGTCAGAGATTGTTGCGGCATGGCTCCCAATTCTGTATGCGGGTGCGCTCTCGAGCGGTGTGGGCTACACGTTTCAGATTATCGGCCAGAAGGGCATGAATCCCACAGCGGCCTCCTTGATTCTAAGTCTGGAGTCCGTCATTTCTGTGTTGGCTGGCTGGCTGCTGCTGCATCAGGTTCTCACCGCAAGAGAGCTTGCGGGCTGTGCGCTCGCCTTCGCTGCGATCATTCTGGTGCAGCTTCCAGAGCATGCCCGCTGAGCAGAAAATAGCTTGAAATTGATGGTAAAATAATCTATACTTATATTACACTAATTTGTAATAGGGGGAATCATACTTATGGAAAACAAAAAATACAGGAAAGTTTCCATTATTGTTACCATCAGTGCTTTAATGTTTATCGTTCTTGCAATTGCATTTTCCATCAACAATGTCATCGCATGCAAAATGATGGAAAAGGAAGTCGTAAAGGTTTCCGGGATTACCATGGCAGAGGCGAGGACGCAGATCATGGGAACCGTCAAGGTTGCGACGGCAGTGAGTCTGACCGTCGGGATTATCGCCTTGGTGATACTGGCGGTATTCATGGAATTTTTACTTGTGAGACCGCTCAAGAGGACGGTCGCGGAGATTCACAGGATTGCGCGCTATGATTTGACAGAGGGGGACATGGCAGGCATCCGCGTGATGAGGACAAGGACAGATGAGATTGGCAGTATCAGCAGAAATATTATTTTGATGTATGATAATCTGCGCGATATTGTGAAACAGATTGACCAGACCGCCAGTGCGCTGTCCGAAAATGCGGGGACGCTGGCAGACCACACTGCACAGATCAAGCATTCGTCGGATGAGATTAACACGACGATGAATGACCTCAGCAATGCAGCGATGTCGCAGGCAGGGGAGGCGACTACCAGCGCAAATGAGGTTGCAAAACTGGACGGATTGATTGTGCAGAATATTACAGACACAGAGAATTTAAGAAGCAATGCGGACGAGATGGACCGTGTGAAGAACAATGGACTTACTGCCATCAGGGATTTGATGGACAAGACCGCCAAAAGCCGCGAGAGCATCGCTGTCGTGCGCGAGGCGATGCAGCAGAATAACGAGCAGGCACAAAAGATAGAATCGACAAGCCAGAAGATAAATGATATTGCAGACCAGACCAACCTGCTATCTCTAAACGCGGCGATTGAGGCGGCACGAGCAGGCGATGCGGGAAAAGGCTTTGCGGTCGTGGCGGAGGAGATTCGGGGACTTGCGGAGGAGACGAACAGTCTGACGAACGAAATTGGCGCGATTATTCAAGAGCTGCTTGAAAAGACCGCAGATGCAACTAGAAATATGGAGAGCATGGAGCAGATTTTCCAAGAGCAGGAGGGCAGTGTCGGGGAGACGAAAGAGAATTTTGTACAGATTGAGCAGTGTCTTGAGAGTGTACAGTCCAGTGTTAAGATGCTCTATGAGTCCAGCACCAATATGACTGACAGCAAGCAGATTATCGTGGAGATGATAGAAGGAATATCCGCAGCATCTGAGGAGAATGCGGCAGGCAGCGAGGAGGTGCTCGCCGCAGTGGAGACACAAGACCAGTTTATTTCCAATATCGCGGGCATGACTCAAAGCTTGTCTGCATTGGCGGCAGAACTGGCAGAGCAGGCGCATAAATTTACATATTAATATTGAAATAATGATATCAGGAAGGAAGCAAAATGAATGAAAATAGATAATCTCTGGCTCAAATATACCGAGGAGGACGTGACAAAAGTTCAAGAGGTCTGCGACCGCTATAAACAATGTCTCGATAACGGCAAGACAGAGCGCGAATGCGTGGCGCAGGTCATTGAGATGGCGCAGCAAAAGGGCTACCGTGAACTGCACAGCGTGATCAAAGAGGGTGGCACGCCCAAGGCAGGCGATAAGCTCTATGCAGTCCAGATGGACAAGAGCATTGTGCTTTTTCAAATGGGGAAAAAACCAGTGTCTGAAGGCATGAATATTCTTGGGGCACATATTGATTCCCCGCGAATAGACATAAAGCAGAAGCCCTTATATGAAGCGGAGGGATTTGCATATCTGGACACGCACTATTACGGCGGCATCAAGAAATATCAATGGACAACGATTCCGCTTGCGCTTCATGGCGTTGTCGCCAAAAAGGACGGCACTGTCGTCAAAATCAGCATCGGTGAAAAGGACGATGAGCCGGTATTTGTCATCACAGACCTGCTGATTCATCTGGCAGGAGAGCAGATGGCGAAGAAGGCAGATGCGGTCATTGCTGGTGAGAAGCTCGATCTGTTGATTGGAAACCGCCCGTTACAGCAGAGTGAAGAGCTTGACAAAGAAGAAAAAGAAGCCGTTCGGGCAAATATTCTCAGGCTTCTTTCAGAGACCTATGGAATTGAGGAGGAGGATTTTCTCTCCGCAGATTTGGAGATTGTTCCCGCAGGGAGAGCGCGCGATTTGGGCATCGACAGGAGTATGATACTGGCGTATGGCCATGACGACAGAGTGTGTGCATTCACCTCCGTCTTTGCGATGTTGGATTTGGCGGACGAGATCACAGAGCATACACTGTGCTGTCTCTTGGTGGACAAGGAGGAGATTGGCAATGTAGGCGCGACTGGCATGGCATCTCAATTTTTTGAGAATACCATTGCTGAGCTTGTCGCGGCGACAGAGAGAGATTCACAGCTTCTCGTCCGCCGTGCGCTGGCAGGCTCTAAGATGCTCTCCTCGGATGTCAGTGCAGGCTTTGACCCGCTGTATGCAGATGTGTACGAGAAAAAAAATTCCGCATTTCTGGCGAAGGGACTTGCCTTCAACAAATATACTGGTTCCCGCGGAAAGCGTGGCTCGAGTGAGGCAACTGCTGAGTTTGTTGCACAAATCAGAAGGATTATGGAGGACGCCGATGTGATGTATCAGTTTTCGGAGCTTGGGAAAGTGGATGCAGGCGGCGGCGGAACGATCGCACACCTCATGGCAGAGTATGGCATGAACGTGATTGACAGCGGCGTGTCGGTGCTGAATATGCATGCGCCGTATGAGGTGGTCAGCAAGGCGGATGTGTACGAAGCCGTGCGGGGATATAGGGCATTTTTAAGAGCGTAATCAATATCAATGAAAAGGACAGTCCTGAGCGCGAGATGGCGGGGCTGTCTTTTTTATGCACACGGGCACCCCAAGGAAGCATGTCAGCAGAAGCTGACGGGTGCCCGGCGCAGCAAGGAAATGTACAGCGAAAGCTACGCGCGCGTATTTTTCTCGTGGTCCTCTCG
>CAJUII010000110.1 GCA_910586405.1 uncultured Lachnospiraceae bacterium | reverse complement strand
TTTGGTTTCGTGGAGCTGGACAGCTATGCGTGCTATGTCATAGCGGACGGCATCACCCAAATGCGCGAGGCACTGGGGGCGAAGGCGGCGATCAGTGCGGTGGTGGATGCCTTCCAGAGAGAGCCGGGCATCAGTAAGGCAAAACTGAAAAGATACCTGAAATCCGCCAACCGGGAGCTCTTACAGGGCAAAAGCTATGAGAAACAGAAGGCGTCTGTCACAGTGGTGGTCACGGACTATGTGAAATTCCGCTATGGACACGCGGGAAACACGCGCCTTAGGCTGTACCGTGAGGGCAGGTGCATTCTGGCTACATCGGATATGTCACTCAGCCAGGACATGGTACAGGAGGGGGCGATCACACAGGACAAAGTCGCACGCCACGAGGAGCGCAATAACCTGTATGCCTATCTTGGCAGGGAGCATTTCAAGCCCTTTGTGTCCAAAAAGAAAAAGCTCTGTAATGGGGATATCATCACGCTGTATACGCGCGGCATCTGGGAGAATGTGGATGAGGGAGAGCTTGCAGATGTCTTTTCGGAGGCTGGAAATGAGCCGATGGAGGAATGCGATAAGGTGGAGGACCTGCTGCTCTCCCGCCAGCCGGCGAATCTGGAAAACTATACATTTGCAGCCGTCTATATCGAAAAAGTATTTACAGACCCGGACCGGAAAAAGAGAATAAAAAAAGCAGCCACCATATCACTGACGATTCTTGTGATGGCGGCAGTGGCAGCACTGGTCCTGTATTTTTGGCACAGGGGCAGAACGCAGAAGCGGGCGGACATGGAGCAGTATTTCTCCAACGCGCAGCAGTACATAGAAGCCGATAATTTCCTGCGCGCAAAGGAAGAGTGCACAAAGGCGCTCGAGCAGGCGCAGAAGCTAAAGGATAGGGAAACGGCGGACAGGTATCAGACATATCTGATGTGTATGGAGGCAGTGATCGGTGCGGATGATGCCTATGCCGGCGGTGACTATGCGGGTGCAAAGGATGCCTACATCAAGGCAGGAGAACAGGTGCGCCATGCGGATAATGCCGGGCTTTCGCACATTGAGGACAGGCTGGGACAGATCCGGGAGTATGAGCAGGTCTTTGACAGCATCGAGCTGGGAGACAGCCTGTTTGAGCATGACAATTATGAGCAGGCAGAGGAGAAATATCTGGAAGCAAAGTCGAGAGCGGCAGCCATTTATTTTAATGACGGGAAACAGCAGGCGCTGGATGCATTGGATAAGCTCTACGAGGAGTGGAGCGCTGTCAGGGAAGCCGAAGAGAAGGAGAAGAAAGAACAGGAGAAGCAAAGCGAGGAGCAGGCGGCGAAGCTTGCCGCCGAACAGGCTGCGGCTGCAGAGCTGGTCAGGCAGGGCGAGGAAGCCTTCTCACAGGGAGACCTGGACGGGGCAAACGTGTTTTACCTCATCGCCATGGAGAAATATGCCGCGCTGGAAGACACCGCGCAGATCGAGTTTCTGAATATGAAGATCGCGGCGTTAAAGGAAAAGCAGGAGGAGGTCGCAGCGCGGGTGGAGGATGCGAAGGCGCTCGAGGAGCTGGCACGCCTTCTGGAAGAGCAGAAAGACTATGCGCAGGCAAAGATACACTATCAATATGCCAAGGCAGCATATCTCGAAATAGGCAAAGATAACAAAGCGGACGAAGTGCAGGGAAAGATTGACCTCATCGACGCCAAGGAGGCGCAGGAGGAGAAAGAGAAGCAGAAGGAAAAAGAAGAGCAGGAAGAGAAAGAAAAGGCGGAGAAAGAAGCAGCCGAGGCAGAGGAAAAATAAGATGGTGGGGATAAGATGACAGAGGAAAAAGAATTTGATTATGAGAACTATATCAAACGGCGGCTCAGGGAGATTGATGACCTTGATGAGCGCAGATATGCCAAAGAGCTGCTCCTTGGAAGCCTTGGGGAGCTGGCAGCATGGACAGAGGCAAAGTATAAAGCGCTGGAACAGCGGATCAGGGAGGATCTGGATAATCCATGGAAGGGGTTCCAGACCGCTATGACCGTCATAGACAGGGCAGACTATGACCCGATCAATCCATTCTGGCGCCCGGTCTGCGGGGAGGACTTAAAGCCGCCAAAAGGAAGCGGACGCATGACGGTGTATCTCATGGCGGATGACGCGGCATGTCAGAGATTCATGGAGCAGGGAACGGTATATGCAGCGGACCGGGAAACAGGACAGCAGCTGTGCTACAGCATTGTGCAGCCTGAGCGGTACCAGATGTGCATGGAAAGACTGTATACACTTTTTATACGAAATCATGTACCATGGCAGACCGTGCAGACGGGACATTTGGAGCGCTTTTTTGATCTGGTGCCGGACGAAACGGTTCCCGATAAGGCACAGCCTGTATTTCAGTGGGGGGACTTTTCGTCCTGTGTGCAGGAGGACATCATACCGCTTTGGAATATGCAGGAGAAAGTCCTTCAGTCACAGGAGTTTCGGCATCCGTGTATTGATGAGGTGGTCTATGAGCATGTCTATTATGTGGGGGAGTACGGAAACAGCACAGATGGCTGTCTGGTGGATGCAGGAGAGAATGTGCGGTCTATCCGGTATGAGAAGAATAAGGTGATTTTGCAGACAGGCAGGGAAATTCCCGGTGACATATCGGTATGCAGACTGTATCAGGGAGACAGGGGAAATTCTTATGGATATCATTATCCTGTACTGTCAAACCACAATGGAAAGGAAGTTGAACTGGTCAACGGTTTTCAGCGCAGGGAGGTGACGCGCTATGTGTCAAGAAACTTAGAGGACCTGACACTGTACCTGTATCTGAGAGATACAGAGGGCAGGGAGCGGTACCGGTTCTGTCTCGACTGCGCGCTGGAACAGTTCAGGGAGGTGACTTATGAGGAGATTCAGGAAGCGTACAGTACAAGGATTCCGCAGAAGGATACAGACAGCATTGTGGACAATGAGCTGCGCTTCTTTGCATGGAAGCGCAGTCAGGAATGGGGATATGTGATCGTGCCGGTGTACAGGAAAGAGGAGCGGCTGTATATGGGAGACATGCAGTTTTTCCCATTTGAGCATGAGGGATGGACGATGAATCTATATGATGGAATGAAATAAATACGAAAGGGATTGGTGAGGATGGAACACATATATCCGGCTTTTGAGCGCGGAAGAATTATGAAGAAAGAATTATTGTGGGCGCTCAGAGATTACGCCTGTTCAGCGTTACAGATAAAATATCTGAAGTATGCCAATGGAATCCTCTCTGGGTGCGGGATACACCCAGAAGGCAGCACACTGCGCATCGCGCCGGGAATGATCAAGTGTGCGGATTATATCTTTTTGATCACAGGGGAGGAAACCGTATCCTATACGCCGACAGGGGAGTATACCAGTCTGAAATTCCGGTTAAAAGAGAAGGAGGACCTGCCAGATTACACAAGATACCTGACAGAGTTTGTGCTGGACGAGAGTCTGGAACGCAGAAAAAACGAAATCGAACTGTGCCGGTTCAAGCTGAAAGAAGGCGCAGTGCTGCGCACTGAATACAAGGATTTCTACGATATACAAACAGAGTATGACACTGTGAATCTGGCAGGCGCCACATGGTCCTGCGCAGGGCAGAACACCCTGTCAAAGGACATCACAGACTATTTCGCCCGGAAAGTGCTTGAGTGTGAAAAGGCAGAAGAACACGACATCCAGTTTGCCTATTTCCTGCTGCAAGGGCAGGAGGCGGCAGACTACAGGATTCTCATAGACTATATCCGGCGCAAGACCGGCGAAAGTGTACAGGATGTCAGGAAGATCAGCACCGAAGAAGCCTTTGAAAAGCTTGTGGATATACTGGACGGAATCCGCAGAGGAACAGGGACATACAGAAACAATGGAAGCAGCGCGGAGCGGCGGATGATTGTGTGGGAGTGAGAGGGAAAATATGAGAGAAATAGATAAAAAACATATAGAGGAAACCAAAAATAAAAAGATAAATGAGATGGTAAGTGAGGAGCTTGCAGATGAAGATATTTCCGCAGAAGAATATGAAGAGGCCAAAAAGGAAATATGCAGGGAATATGGTACAGATGATGATAAATATTTGGTAAATGGTGCAGTGCTGGTCTGTGACAGGGCAACTTCTGATTTGGTGTTGGTAAAGGGGCAGCCAATCATACTCACATCAGATATTGGGGCGGATATAAGAACCAAAACAAACTTAAGGGTTTCAAAAAATGCAGCATACGATAAGGAACAGAAAGTGGCAACTGTAAAGGATCGTGAGTTAATAGAAGATCCCCAAAAAGATACAGACAAGAATATAAGACCCTTTATGTGCAACTGCTTGAATCAGCCAAATGATGAGGAGGCGGATGAGATATTGCGAAACAGAGAATATTACGAGAAAAACGGCACATGTTGTAAATTGATTAAACTGAGGGATGACTGGGAGAATATGATACGGGATACAAACTATCAGACCTTTAGTTATGGTGTAGATAATAGAGTGGAGGAAGTAGAAGGGATTACGATGCTGTCTATGCTATTCTGTAGTCATGGAGGATTGATTACACCTATCGATTCAGGACAAAGTTCTAACGAAGAAATAGTATTAATATATGAAGCAGATAAACAAGCTAAAGTAAGTGGATTATCAGGGGAATCCGGAGAAGGAGCCAGGAAGGGAGTGCCAGTATTATTCAATTTTTCAACACATGAACCTGGAAAATTTGGATCGAGTACACCAAATTATTATATTATGAATCACAGTAATCAATATACTGATTCAGATGGATTATCAAGAATAAGTAAGATACCAGGAGAAAAAGCAAACGACGATTATTATTGTGTTGCTATGGCACCAGGCTTTATTACAAGAGCAAGTAATTATTGTACACCAGATGAAGAAGGAAATATAAATTTTGGATATAGATTTTTAGTACGGCTGTGTGATAAGAATGGTGGAAATTACGATTTAAATGTAATTGTTGTTGATGAAAAAAATTCAGAAGATAGATCTGATCTGTATCCGCATAATAATATAGTTGAGTTTGTAACAAACAATACATTAAGTGATGATATTACGGAAGGAGGTAATGTTAGTTTTGATAAATTGTTGGGCGGAACTGAATTAGAAATTGAAGAAGTATATGCTTATAAAGAAGGAGCATATGTTACGGGAAACTATAGGGATGGAGGCTGCTGGAAGGATAGATAAGGATATGCATAAAAAAATATGTTTTATAGCAGTGCCTTTGATTCTGGCATGTCTGCTTCTTTTATATGTCTGGTCAAATAATACAGTGATAGAAATAAGGAGGTCAAATAATCAGGGTGAAGCAGAAAAAAGTGTGCAGATAACGAATAATAAGGATATAGCAACAAATATTTCTCCACACCGTGATGATATATGTGCCATCATAGAAAAAAACAGTAATGAAATAGCTATGTTTCTTGACAAGTATCCAATAGCTTTAAGATGGATAGAAATTTCGGGTTATGATTTTACAAAGGATGGCAATATGGAAATTATTTTATCATATGTGTATGTAGAAACATCAACAACAATTTCTTATAACAATGTATTTGATGATTGCGGGAATTTATTATTTAGATTTGTGACAAGTGATATAAGGGATGCAGAAATATTTGTGGATGAAACAGTTAATAAATACTATATACAAACCAGACTGCATATTGCCGCTAATCATGATGTAACACTATATCAAGAAATTTCCTATAATGAAAACTGGAATATGGAATTAATGTTTGTAGAATGGGACTGCAGACCTGGACAAGAACGAATTGAAGACAAACAAGAAGGATATTCTATTTATGAAAGTTTTACACAAGTTGAAAAAGAAGATATTTTACAAACTGGGTATGAAAATATGTTAAATATTTTTCAGATGAAGGAAGTAAATGGCACTGTCGAACAGCTGCAAAAATATGTTCAATGTTATGATAAACAAGCAAAAGAAAAGGTTGTGTTGATAGGAGAAATTTATCTCAAGACTGAGGATATAAATTGGATATCAGAATAGTAATATTGAAATAAAACAGAAAGGAGCACTAATGAAGAAAAAAATATCAGACATGCAGTTACATATCAAGTGCAGGTTCCACATATTAAGCATACACACCTGCACAATCCATGCCCGCTATGGGCAGCATACCTATGCAGAAGCCACAGCGGCTGTGAAAAGCGACAAGGCAGAGAACGCCTTCATGGATACAGAAAATGACAGTATCAAGATCACAGGCAGGGATGATGACAGCGCCACGGAGAAGATTCTGTTTTCCGGTGTCATACAGGCAGTGGAGCTTTCCAGAGAGGGCGGGTATTCAATCCTGTCTCTAAAAGCAGTCTCCCATACATGGCTGATGGACATCCAGAAAAAGTCCAGATCGTTTCAGGATGTATCCATGACATACCATGATGTTGCTCAGATCGTTGCACGCGGGTATGGCGCATCCCTGATCTGGAATGCGCCGGACAGACAGCTGGTGCATCCGCTGATCCAGCACAGGGAGACGGATTACCAGTTTCTTGTAAGACTGCTCAGCCATCTGAGGGAGGGGATCACAGCCGGGGATTTTTCCGCGGGAATCAGTATCCATGCAGGAGTGCGCGATGGCGAAGATCAGGGTGAACTTCTGCTGGAACAGTACGAGCACACACTGAAAGCATTCTGTCAGGAAAAGAAATACAGCACACTGCCTGCAAAATTTAAAGGGTATCGTATTGCCAAAACAGCGTTTACAAGAATCGGAGATCAGTTCCGCATTCATGGGATGCCGTTTTATGTGATGGAGGCTGATACACACTTTGCAGAAGGCTGTCTGAAATGCAGCGCGCTCCTCTTTCCAGGGGAATGTTTCAGAACGGAAAAAATACCGGCAAAAACGCTTGAGGGTGCAGTCATCACAGGAAGAATACTAGAAACAAGGCAGGAGTTTGTCAAAGTGCATCTGGGTATAGACAGGGCACAGGATGCTGACAGCGCCTATGAATTTCCGTGGACGCCTGCAACAGGAAATCTGCTGTACTGTATGCCGGAGAAAGGGACGAAGGCGGCAGTGTATTTTGGCAGTGCCGATGAAGCGTCAGGCAGTGTGATTTATGCGGTGAGGGAGAACGGCCCGCTGTGCGGAGAGCTTGCAGACCCTCAGAACCGGTACTTTACAACAGACAGCCATAAAAGGATGCATATGGAGCCTGCAGCGGTGGGGCTGCGCAGCATGACAGGGAGCACTGCGGAAATTTCCATAGAGGATGACAGGGGGCTGGGGCTTCAGACAGCCGGTAAGATCTCCCTGCTGGCAGAAGGGCAGGTGGAGCTGAAAGGAAAGAATGTCAGCATGATGGCGCCAAAAGAGGCAACATTTGTCAGGAAGGACATCCTGTCACCTGCTGTCATCAATCTCTGCAATGCCTTTGATTCCATTGGGCGGGTGGGCAGTTTTGCCTCCAATGCAGCACAGGTCACAGAGAAAAAGAGAAAAAAGACAACGCCTGCCAAGGCAGCAGAAAAATATGCGGTAGGGGATATTGTCTGTGATCTCCTGTCAAGTATCCCGGCAGGAGATATGGGAAGCCCGGCGGTGGAAGCGGTGGCGGCAGGAATGCCTGCCTTTAGCAGGACAGGACGTAAAAACCAATCAGGAAAAGGAAGGTGACAGAATGAGTGAGAGCGTAAAGATTGGAGGTATTGGCAAGAATCCGGCAATCGACAGAATCAATCAGCTGAATGCCACAGACATAAAAAAACAGGCGGTAAAGAGGATGGAACAGCTGCTGCTGGAACCAGAGCTGCCGCAGGCGGGAAAGTATCATAGAGCAGTTCCAATTGATTTTAACAGCGCAGACTGGAAAGGCAGCCAGAAAAATAAACAGATCAGAGAGGTAAATTCACATGGAAATAAGAGAGGAAGAAGCTATATATCAGGTGTCAGACTGTCTCCAGGGGAGGATCCGTATCACACTTCCGCAGGGGTGGCAGAGACCGTCAGACGAAATACTGGCAAGAAAATTCCCGTACAGGACAACCCCACAGGAAGTGTTCTCCGATACGCAGGCAGAACAGATAATCACATTCAGCCTGCTGGACAAGCAGCTGCAGGAAAAACAGATATATACGGCAGTCCAGGAGATTCAGCGGGTCATCAGCCATATCTATCCAGAGAGCATTAGGGAGCAGGCGCGGATGATCCGAATAAAGGCGGGGGTGGCAGGTATTTTTGCGTTTATCACAGGCGGCATCAGGGAGGATGCGTACCACAGTATGTTTATCCTTTCGGTGGACGAAAAAATGCTGCTGGGCAGCTTTCATCTGCCAGAAGGACAGGCAGAAAGCGGCCGGAAAACACGCATGGATATCATGAGGAGCATAGAATTTCTGAATACACAGAAAAATACAGAAGCATATAAAAGTATATAAGAGAGGCGGATGATAAAAATGAGAGAAAACCAGATCAAAATAGAACCATTTGAATTTGTATCCATACAGGAGCTGAAAATCATGAGAACGGTGAATGACCATGCCAGAGCGTCCGTGTCAGTGCAGATCAAAGACGTATGGGAAGAGCGCTATATTGGGATGCTGTCTGGAGAAATATGGGTGAAAATAACAGGCATAAGCGGAGAAGTACATACCGTGCTTTTTCATGGGATTGTTACAGATTATGCCTTCTCCCATGACGGCCATGGAACAGTCATGGATCTGTCGCTGGCAAGCGGAAGCATCCTGATGGACCTGCAGCCGCATTTCAGGGTGTTTCAGAATAAAAAGACACTGTGCACAGCAGTCCATGAACAGATTACAAGCGCCTATCCTGACGGGCGTGTGATCGTCACGGATGGAGCCGATGACAGGACTGCGGGGGTTTTGATCCAACATCATGAGACAGACTGGGAATTCCTCAGACGGACAGCGGCGCGGACAGGGCGCTTTATGGTGGCGGATGCGCCGAGAAAGGGGGTGCGGTATATCTTAGGCCTGCCGGAGGGCATCCAGAGGAAACTGCCCACAGACCAGCTCCGCACAAGGCTGGATATGCGCGAATATATGGAAAAAACGCGCGGCGGCATGGTCTGGCTGCGCACGGCGGACATGACAGAGCTGATTATTACAGACAGGGAAATCTGCCAGATTGGTGACTGGATGCCGTACAATGGGAACAATTACTATATTTACCGGATTTTTACAGACTATCTTAATGGAGAGTGCATCCATACCTATCATCTGAGAAAAAAGGAGGCAGTCCACCCGTTGCCTATGCCGCACGAAAGTGTGACAGGCTGTGCCTTTGATGCGGTGGTAACCGGCGTGCAGCGCGACAGAGTTCAGATAAGGATTGCAGGGGATGAATGGAATGCACAAGACGGAAAGAAATGGTTCCTGTATTCGACCGTGTACTCCTCGCCCGACGGGACAGGATGGTACTGCATGCCGGAGGAGGGCGACAGCGTGCGTCTGTATGTGCCAGACCGTGAAGAGAACAGTTTCGTAATGAGTGCGGTCCACAGGCAGACAGATGCCGCAAGGCAGAATCCCGAGTACAAATCCTTTAAGACAAAATACGGAAAAGAGATCCTGTTCACACCGGACTCCATACTGATGACAAACAATCAGGGCATGATGGTGGAGATGAATGACAGCGAGGGGATCATGATCACCAGTGACAAGGACATCGTGGTTGCGGCGAAAGAGGATCTCACCATAGCCAGCGGCAGCGCATCCCTGCTGATAGCAGCCGATAATGTCCTGCAGGTGCGGCAGGGAGGAACCAGCATGACACTCAATAAGGATATTTCGTTTACAGGCGGGGAGTTCAGGATACAGTAGATG
>CAJUII010000109.1 GCA_910586405.1 uncultured Lachnospiraceae bacterium | reverse complement strand
GCCTGTGCAGATAATTCTTCACTGGTTGCAGAGGCTTCCTGTGCTGTTGCCGCATTGCTTTGCACAACCTCTGAGATCTGGTTGATGCCCTGCTCAGCCTGCCGCATGGCCTCGGTCTGGTCGGCGACCATGGTTTTGAGATTCTTGGAGAAGTCGGCAATCTGCTTGATGCCGTCCACAACAGACCCGATTGCATTGGCGGCGTTTTCTGCCGCGCGGTTTCCTTCGGAGACTTCGCGGATGGAGCCTTCGATCAATTCTCTGGTATCGACTGCTGCTTTGGCACTCTGGTTTGCCAGCACCCGGATTTGGTCTGCCACAACCGCAAAGCCGCGGCCTGATTCGCCAGCCCGCGCCGCCTCGATAGATGCGTTCAGGGAGAGCAGATTCGTCTGGGAGGCGATGGATTCAATCTCGGAGATAATGTCGCCAATTCTGGTCGAAGCGGCGTTGATGCGCTCCATAGCTGCCATCATGGAATTCATCTCCTCACGGCTGTGGTCTGCTTTTTCAGCGTAGTGCTGTGCTTTCGTGTAGGATTCATCTGCGCTCTGGACGCTCTTTTCCATCGTGGAGGTGATCTCCGAAATCGTAGCGTGGAGCTCCATCACGGCGTTTGTCTGCTCTGTAGCACCTTCTGCGAGCACCTGTGACGCTTCTGCGAGATCACCGGAACCGGACGATACCTGATCCGAGACATCTCCGATGGAGGAGAGCGTCTCAATCATCTGGTCTCTGAGCCCGCGCATAGATTCATATAATTTCTGGAAATCACCTGTATATTTTTCTGAATAGTTTGATTTGACGGCATAGTTTCCGCCTGCCATCTGTCCAAGCACTTCGCTGATATCATGGATAATGATATTCAGGTTGTTTGCCATCTCGGCTGCATCTTTCTCCATGTGCTCTACCTCGTCCCCGGTCTCAATCATAGGGAATGGAGAGGAGAGGTCTCCGGCAGAGAAGGTCTTGAGACGCTGTCCAAGTTTTCCGAGAGGAGAGGCGATGCCCCTTGCGATGTGTCTGCCAATCTTGGTTGACAAGGTCATTGCGATCACAATGACAACAACGATCGCAATGGATAAAACCAACCCCGCGGCAGTCAGCTTCGAGGAGAGACTGTTTCCTTCATGGACCTTTAACGTGAGAAGGGATTCGAGACTGGTGTAGATGTTGTCATAAACACCGGCCAATTCATTTAATGCGATATCCTGCGCCTGCTTGCAGAGTTCTCGGTCCGTGGTGGCGCCGAGATTCATAATCTCTGTATCAATCCGCCAGTATTCCTCTAACGCTGCACTGATTTCATTGTATGTTTTCCTGCCGTCCTCAGAGACAATCGTCTCCTCAACCTTTGCGAAATTATCGAGAAATGCTTTTTTATGTTCATCATGCTGTTTGACCACCGCTGTGATCGCGTCCGCTTCATCATAGCCGATTGCAGCCCGCAGTGATGATCTGACATCTGCAAATTCAAACATTGCCTTTCCGATATCGCCCTGTGCAAAACCGTAGTTTTTTAGTGCATAGGAATATCTGTTTGAAATGACAACGAGGGCAATCAAGCCTAGGATTGCCACGCTTGCAGTGATAGATGCTACCTTAAAGAATGATTTGGTCAGCTTTTTCTCAATGTTCTCTTGCTGATTCATTGTTATTAATCCCCCTTCTTTTGTCTGTCCTTTCTTATTTAAGTGTGATTAAAAGTGTAAAAAACCACACTATATTTAATTATAGCCGTTTGGAAAAAATATGCAAGACCCAAATTGGGTTAATAATCAGGGTAAAAATGACTAAAAACTGTATGGAATTGTACCGTCTGTGACGCTTGTATTTATTGGAAAAGAATGCTATGATAGAAAAACATCAAACAACAGGAGGAAGCCATGAGAAGGATTGCAAAATTTATTGGAAACAGGGACTTTTATAAGATGGTGTTGATGATTGCTGTGCCAATCATGATACAGAACGGAATCACGAATTTTGTGAGTTTATTGGATAACATTATGATCGGGCAGGTCGGCACGGAACAGATGTCTGGCGTGGCGATCGTAAATCAGTTGATTTTTGTGTACAATCTGTGCATCTTTGGCGGCGTGTCGGGCGCTGGTATTTTTACAGCACAGTATTTTGGTCAGGGCAATCATGAGGGTGTGCGCCAGACGATGCGGTTTAAGTTGTGGATGGTGATTGTACTCACATCACTGACAGTCATGCTGTTTCTGGGCTGTGGGACAAATCTGATCAGCGCCTATCTGAAGGGAGATGGCTCTGCTGAGAGCATCGCTGCCACACTGTTTCACGGAGAGCGGTATCTGCGGATTATGCTGGTGGGGCTGCCGGCATTTGCGGCTGTGCAGATTTATTCAAGCACGCTGCGCGAGTGCGGTCAAACGATGCTGCCCATGAAGGCGGGACTTGCGGCAGTTGTCGTGAACCTGTTGTTTAACTATATTCTGATCTATGGGAAATTCGGTGCGCCGGCGCTCGGCGTGAGCGGCGCGGCAATCGCGACAGTGCTCTCGCGGTATGTAGAGATGCTGATTACGGTTCTTGGCGTTCACAGAAAGAGCCGCGGCGAGAGGGCGCCCTATTCCTTTGTGACCGGATTATACAGCACCTTGAAGGTGCCAAGAGACCTGACGATGAAAATCGTGAGAAAGGGCAGTCCGCTGCTGTTTAATGAGACGCTGTGGGCAGCAGGAATGGCGATGCTGACGCAGTGTTATTCTGTCCGCGGTTTGAACGTCGTGGCAGGTCTGAATGTGTCCAATACGATCAACAACGTTTTTAATATCGTCTTTATCGCGCTGGGCGATTCGGTTGCCATTATGGTAGGGCAGCTTCTCGGCGCCGGCAAGATGAAGGAGGCGCGGGACACAGACAACAAGCTCATCGCATTTTCGGTGATGTGCTGCACCTGCGTGGCGCTTGTCATGTTTGTGATGGCGCCGCTGTTTCCAAGGCTGTATAAAATCAACGACGAGGCGCGTGTGCTCGCGAAGTATTTTATCATGGTCACAGCCTTTTTTATGCCGCAGAATGCGTTTCTGCATGCGACGTATTTTACCCTGCGCTCAGGCGGAAAGACGATCATCACCTTTTTGTTTGACAGTGTGTTTATATGGTGTGTGAGCGTGGTAATCGCATTTGTGCTCAGCCGTTTTACGGGGCTGCCTGTCATTGCGGTGTATGCGATGGTGCAGCTCGGCGATATCATCAAGTGTATTATTGGATTTATCTTGGTGAAAAAGGGCGTCTGGCTGCAAAATATTGTGGCGTAAGATCAGAATATAGGAGCATGAGCGTTAGGATCTGTGTACTGGAGATAAGACATGATACAACAGTTGGGACGGATGTTGTTTGTAGAACGTGAGAAAAAGAAAGAGACACAAAAGAACATTGCGGAGGGAATCATCAGCATTCCTGAATTATGCAGGGTTGAGCGCGGCGAGATGGAGATTGATTATTTTACACTTCAGGCATTGTTTGAACGTCTGGGGAAAGCCATCGATAAGCTGGAACTGGCTGTGTCGAGCAATGAATATGATGCGATAGCCTGTCATATAGAGTTTGAGCACAGCATAGAAAGCTGGGACGGCGCGCGGCTGTGGGAACTGCTTCACAGGTATTCTGTGTACAATGACAAAAAACGTCCGCTTCACAGACAATATCTGATGATGATGTATGCGATGTGGTGGTATGTGAACGGGCAGGATTATGCATCCTGTCTGCATTGGATGGAGCAGGCGCTTGCATGTACGCTGCGTGTGGATTGGAGACAGATGGTCAGAAGCGGGCAGTGCTTTTGCAATCAGGAAATCAAGATTATACTGGCGATTGCATACTGCCAGTGGAAACTTGGAAGCACGGATGGATTGACAGGCGCATTAGAACAACTTTGCAGGTACATTCTGTCTCGGTATACGGATGCAGAGGAGCAGGTAAAAGTGTATCCGCACTGTGTATGTCTGCTGGGGCAGCTCTATCTGGAACAGGACAGGGTGGAGGAGGCATACGCGCTATGCACAAAGGGTAGGAAGTCTTTGAGTGAAAACGGCTCCCTGAGTCCGTTTTGGGAAATATTGGAACTGGAAGAACACTGTCTCAAAAGACTTGGCAAGGAAGCTGAGCTGATGCAGTGCAGAAAGTATCAAGGGGCTATCGCTTTTTTGTACAGGGCGGCAGGCAGACGTCTGGAATCAAATATGATGGCAGCCTTTATGAAAAGCAGTTTTCAGGGTGAGCTTGTGATCACAAATGAGCTGGTGCGCGACTTGCGGGAGGCGAAACAACTCTCGCAGGAAGCGCTGTGTGAAGGAATCTGTGCGCAGGAAACACTGTCTAAGATTGAGACTGGCAGGAGAAGTCCCAATAAAAAGAATTTATACAGATTACTAAAGAAGATGGGCATGGAGCGGGAGAATTATTATGGCTTTGTTGAGTCAGCCAATTATGCGCTGTATGAAAAGGTGAGAATATATAATCGTTCTTACTCGAAAGGCAAAATTGAGCTGTCGAGGAAACTGCTGCATGAGATCGAGAACGAGCTTGATATGACAAAACTGGTCAATAAACAGTTTGTTGAAATGGGACATATCTACAGACATGTAGTGCTGGGAGAACTGCCGTATGAGCAGGCAGTTCAACAGCTTTATGACTTGGTCTGTCTGACGATGCCGCCGTTAGGTAGTGATAGTAGAATTTATCGTGTCCCTTTTCGTACCGAATATACGATATGGAATCATATTGCGATCAATTTGAGGAGAGATCATAAAATAATAGAATCAATCTGCATTTATGACAAGCTGATGCAGTGCTATAAAAAAAGCAAGGTTTTGATGAAATTTCACGCAGTTCCAGGTATGTTATTATATTTAAACTATGCTGCATTTCTTGAAGTGCATGATGAATTGGAGAAAGCCTTAGAGATTGGAATAGAAGGGTTAGAACACAGCATAGAATGCTGCCGAGGAGACTTTGCAGGGGATATCTTAACCAATCTGTCTTTAGTGTTTCGGAAGCAAGGCCTGGCAGAACTGGAAGAACAATATTTAAGATACGGTTACCATCTGATTTGTCTGTATGGCAGAGAGGATGATACTGATATTGTGAAGAAAGAATACCAGAACCATTTTCACAAAAGCATTAATGATTTGCCGTAATTTACATGAAAAGACTGCGTTATAGATTATGTCGTTTTTAGGAAATATTTTTTCTTAAAACGTCATAATCTTTTTTATATTGTAATGGTATGATGAAATAAGAGATCTATAGATGATAAACATCGGATACACAAAATCAAAGAAAGGATTTATAAGAAGCATTATGTATAAAAATAGCAGGAATTTGTTGTATTTCATATATTTAATTTTGTTAATGCTTATCGTATTTCCATACTTTTTAAAGGAATACAGACAAGCTTGGGCTGTCACAGCATACAGCGAATTTGTTGAAGGGAAACGAATCTATGAAGCGGAAGATCTGTTCACATTCACCACACCGGTTGAGGAGCAGCAATATGACATGAATTACTTCATTGTGGATTCAACAGGAGATGGCATACCGGAATTACATATCAGGGGGCAAAGGTATACAATTTTTACGCTGAAAAATAACGAGATGACCATACTGGAATCTTTTTGTGCCTCAAGTGCAGGAAGATACTACCTGCTGAAAAACGGAATGATAGTTTATAATGCTTATGTAAAAAACAATACTGGCAGTTACTATTATTATTTTATGCTGGATGATTCGGGAAATCATGTGTTGAAGTTATCGTTTGGCTGGGAGGATTTCAACAACAATTGTCGTTTTGACAACAATGATCTTTATGAGTTTAATGGGGAAGTCTGTACGATGGAAGTGTGGTTTGAGAAGACGAAGGAATACCTTGATATTGATGATGGCAAGGTTCTTGTGCGCAATGAAGCAAGATGGATTGCGTATTGTGAAGCAAAATAAATGAAGGATAGCAAGCCATTTCAAAAGACGAAACAGTGTGGTGGTATCCTTCATAAAAACGATACAGCAAGGACAATCCTATACAGATATATCAATCAGCTATTTTATGCTGCGCGGGCATCACAGGAATCTCAATCTGCACAATATAATCTTCGATGCGGTCAATGACATTCTCATTGATGCCCATCTCATAAGAGAAGCCGCACAGCGTCAGATGTCGGCGTTTGGCGTAGTCAAGAATTTCCTGATACCGCTTGGGGATTTTATCCCAGCCGCCTTGATGAAAGGCTCTTAGATACTTTCCGCCGGGCTGTATATGCAGCCCGTTTTTTGGTGCCATCTCCTGCGGCGCGGCAGCATTGCCAAACGGAATCTCGATAAAAAGTTTGCAGTAGTCATCAAATCTGCCGCATTGCAGACTAGAGACAGGAAGCATGGAACCATAAGAGGCGTCGTGCAGTCTGCCAAGCTGGTACTTCTCCGTCTCAGCGGTGATCATTTCAACCTCCTCCTCGAACGAGGTATCGGGTGTGATGGCAACCGTTATGAGACAGCGCTCTTCTTTTTCAATGATACTGATCTTAGATAAATCCATTGTCAGCAGCGTTTCCATGTTTTGATGGTAGTTGCACAGGGTCTTTCGAATGGCTTGGAGGTGTTTGAGATTGTGGTCAAGGTCTGCAATCTTTTCTTCTAATAAGTGTTTCATCTTTTCCGCTGAGCGGTTTTTCATAAAATCTTGTATTTCACGGACAGGCACATCGAGTTCCCGCAGGAGCAGAATCGTTTCTAGGACGGGGCTTTGGTGGTAGTTGTAGCAGCGGTAGCCGTTTTCCGGGTTGATGGCGGCGGGCTTTAACAAGCCAATCTCGTCATACCACATCAACGTCTTTTTGTTGATGCCATGCATCGCTGCAAACTGACCGATGGTGAGCTGTTTATTTTTTTCTGTCATAATTCAAAATCCCCCCTAAAAATAGAAAGCAAATCAAGCAACTTTTACAACTGTATGATTTATGATACAGGTTTTGCGCGCGCCATGCAATAGAACGTTTAGAATTAAAAAATATTTTCAAAAACCTCTTGACTGTACAGTTACTGTATGGTTTATGATGCTTGATACAGGGAAACAAATTAGAAAAAATTAAATTAGAAGAAAGGAGAATAAGATGGAAACTCAAAATATTTATCTGAAGCCTGTGACACTCAAAAATATTTTAAAGTTTGCAGTTCCCACGATTGCAATGACCGTGTTTATGTCGTTCTATACCATGGTGGATGGCCTGTTTGTGTCAAATCTAATCGGCACCAGCGCGCTCTCGGCAATCAACCTGACAGCGCCCATCATTCAGCTTGTGACTGCAATTTCTACGATGCTTGCCACGGGAGGCAGCGCCGTCATTATGAAAAAGATGGGGGCGCAAAAGACGGAGGAGGCAAAGGAGGATTTTACCTTCCTGATTCTTGTGAATGTAGTGGTCGGCTTCGTCATGTGCGGACTCGGATATCTGCTGATGGACCGGATTTTTGCGGGAATGAACTTGTCAGCGGGCGTGGAGACATACTGTGTGGAATACCTGAGCCGCTATCTTTTGTTTACAGTTCCGATTCTGCTGATGAATAATTTTACGCTCTATATGATTGCGAGCGAGAAGGCGACGCTGTCACTGATCTGTTCGGTGGCAGGCGGTGTGCTGAACATGGTGCTCGACTTTGTGTTTATCGCAGGGCTTGACATGGGAATCAGCGGCGCGGCGGTCGCGACAGGCCTTGGCTATTCTGTGACAGCCGTTGTGGGACTTGTTGTATTCAGCCGCAAAAAAAGCCTGTTACATTTCAAGAAACCTGTATGGCGCTTCAAGGTGCTTGCGAGTGCAGCGACAAATGGCTGCTCGGAGATGGCGACAGCGCTTGTCACAGGCATCATCACCATGATGTTCAACTGGACAATGCTTCACTATGTGGGTGAGGACGGTGTGGCGGCAGTCACAATCATCACGTATGTGCTGATGTTTGCAAGCTCTCTGTACACAGGGTATTCGTATGGCGTGGCGCCAATGCTCAGCTATTGCTACGGCGAACAGAACCATGATAAGTTAAAAAAGCTGGTTGCAGTCAGCCTCAAAGTGATCGCAGTGATTTCTATTATGACGGTGGCAGCGTCCTTTGCGCTCACAAGACCGCTGGTATCAGTCTTTGCCCGTCCAGACAATCCAGTGTATGACCTTGCGGTGACAGGGAATCGGATTTGTACCATCGCGCTGTGTTTTATTGGGTTTAATATTTTTGCGAGCGGAATGTTCACGGCACTGTCAAACGGTGTGGTTTCTGCGATGCTTGCTTTTTCGCGGTCGTTTGTATTTATGCTTATCACGATGCTTGTGCTGCCGCTGATACTGGGCGTGAACGGCATCTGGCTTGCGACGCCTGCGGCGGAGTTGATGGCACTGGCGCTGTCTGCTGGTATGCTCTTGAAGCACAGGAAACGATATGGGTATTAGAATATATTTAAATAGGAAAGGAGATATAAAAATGAAGAGAATCAAAAAAGCAGGTATCATCCGACAGCAGGGGTCGTAGTCGTGGCAGGAATTGTGTGGGGACTTTGCGGGAAAAAAGTAAAAATGCTGCACACGTCCCTGAACAGTTTTAAGGATGAAAAGCCGCGTCATCATTGTCAAGACCAGCGCAGACCCGAATTTTATGGAAAAGGGCTATGAGCTAAAGCACGTTGAGTTTTTCCGGGCAATTGCGAATGCGGTTTAAGTAATTCATATACAGTTTGCGTCAACCCCAAAAAACATGGGAAGTATACATGCACCATATTATTTCAACGCAAGGGCGGTTAAAATATTATGGAAAGGGGTTGAAAGCATGATTAAATATGATCGGCTTTGGGCTACGATGAAAGAACGGGAGATCAGCCAGTACAGACTGATCAAGGATTACGGTGTAGACAAAGCACAGCTTCATCGGCTGCGGAAGAATATGATTGTTAAGACCATGATTCTGAACAATTTATGCCGCATTTTGAATTGCCGTATAGAAGACATCATGGAATATGTGCCAGACGAGGATACAGACTAAAGGGGCATTGCAGACGTCGGTTTGCAAAGCCTCTTTTTTTGGAGCAGGAAAATCGCAAGTAAAGTCAAGCACAGATTCATTTTTTGTTTTATAATGAATTTCGTACAACATTGACAGACGTGCAATGCTGTACGGATGCAGTGATAATGAAGCTTGGGTTTGTTTTCAGAGTTGCTGTATCAGAGCTTTGAAACGAGGTGGAACAGGATATGTATGAATGGCAAAGGCAGATACAGATCATCATCGATGAAATCGACAACTGTATCAAAAAGTATGATGATGAGGCGTTAACGTTGTGTGCGCTTGCCCGGCGGCTTGGATATTCCGAGTTTCATACGACGAGGAAATTCAAGGAAATATCAGGTATGAGGGTGAAAGACTATCTGCGTTACAGAAAAATGGCGTTTGCCCTAAAAGAAGTGCGGGACAGCTTATGATTATGGCTTTTCGTCGCACGAGGCATTCACGCGGGCGTTTAAGACCATGTACGGCGTTGCGCCGAGCGCCTATCGGAAACATCCGGCGCCCGTTGTCCTTCGTACAAAAATTAACCCGTTTGACCGCTATTTTTTCGGATTAGGAGAGATTGGTATGATGAAATCCACAGACGATGTAAAGATTTACTTGGTGACGATTCCAGCGCACAAATTTATGCACATCAAAAATTATGAGAGCAATGGATATTGGGACTTCTGGCAGAAGCAAAGCCTGATTCCCGGACAAGACTGCGAGACAGTCTGCGGACTACTTGACAGTATCAAAGGAAAGCTGGATGATGAGGGCGGCAGTGAGGCAAACGGCGGCTTGCCACTCTGAAAAAGCAATTAGAGCAAGACGACATTTATTTCAAGTACAAGGGAAAGAAGCCGCCGCCATGTTTTCAGACTTTTGTTAGACTTGATAAACTGGTCAATAAAAAATATGTTTTTTATGATATTGAATGAAATCCTCTTTATTAAAAGAT
>CAJUII010000108.1 GCA_910586405.1 uncultured Lachnospiraceae bacterium | reverse complement strand
TTTGGGATACCCCTCCCTCCCAAAATTTCCATAGGGGCATCCGATTTTGTAGGGAGGCTCCCTCCCGTCTTATCATCAGATGCGCCCGCACATGAAATGTCCACTCCGTTCATTGCGGGTATTTCCTCCGGAAATGTCAGGTGGCACAGCATATCCGTTTTCAGTTCCACTTCCTTGCAGTTGGTTTCGTTGCATTCGAAAAATATTCATTAAAATCAATCCCCAAGAATTGCAACGCAATTCTTTGCCATAACACCAATGCTGCATGGTAGACATCTCCATATCTGTACTTTTGCAGAAATGAAAAATTAGAAGCTTTTTCATGCAAAACTGCATTTTTTCATTAGGACTAAATCGGTGGAAACCCTTAATTTTTCAATGATTTCTTCAACCTGTCACTATTATAACTCAATGCCCCGCCGGCGTCGCCGCCCAGCCAAGCCCTAATATATTCGCCACAAAGTTTGCCGACAGCGAATCCCATGCCCTATGGCCTTTGGGAATCTGAGGGAACAAGAAACGCATAAATGGCGCGATCAGCCTTGTGAGCCCTGCTATGACTCCGGCTTCTCCCGCCACTTCCATCAGCCCTGTCCAAAATGCAACAATGCCAAACATTGATATGCCAAGTGTGACTGCCTCCTTGGAGGACTGCAGCACCGCGTCTGTCACCGCCTGCATATTTCCTGTCACGACACCAAAGATAATCCCAATGATCAGCATACCGCCCCAGATGTAATTCATCATAGTTCTTAACACCCTCATATTACTCTTGATTTATCCTATGAAAAAAATCAGCAGAATATGTTATGATGCCAATCAGATCTCAGGTTTATATTGAAAATGAGTCGATTTTCCAGAACGAACATCTGCCCATACTGCATTTTTTATGATATAATAGGCTTGCTGTTTTGCACATAGGCAGGAAATTCTTCTGCTTGTATGCAGAGGCATCTTGGAAGCATGAATGAACAACAAATAAGGAAGGTTAAAAATGAGTATATTAAATGTTGAAAATCTCTCACACGGTTTTGGCGACCGGACGATATTTACAAACGTGTCCTTTCGTCTCCTAAAGGGGGAACATATTGGTCTTGTGGGTGCCAACGGCGAGGGGAAATCCACTTTTATGAACATTATTACTGGAAAGCTCATGCCAGATGAGGGCAAGGTCGAGTGGTCCAAAAATGTGCGCGTCGGCTATCTGGACCAGCACACGGTACTGGAAAAGGGCATGTCCGTGCGGGCTGTGCTCTCCTCCGCCTTTGATTTCCTGTATGAAATGGAACAGCGCATGAATGAAATCTGTGACAAGATGGGCGACGCCTCTGAGTCAGCGCTTGAGGCATACATGGAGGAGCTTGGCACAATTCAAGAACTGCTAGACCAGCACGACTTTTACATGATTGACGCCAAAGTAGAGGAAGTGGCGCGCGCGCTGGGCATTCTGGAAGTCGGTCTGGACACCGATGTGACAGACCTAAGCGGCGGACAGCGCACGAAAATTTTACTTGGAAAGCTGCTGCTCGAGAAGCCCGACATCCTGCTCCTAGACGAGCCGACAAACTATCTCGATGCAAATCACATCGAATGGCTGAAGCGCTATTTACAGGAGTATGAAAATGCGTTTATTCTGATATCGCATGACATTCCCTTCCTAAACAGCGTCATCAATATCATCTACCATATGGACAATGCCGAACTGACGCGCTATGTCGGGGATTATGACAAGTTTCAGGAAGTCTATGCGATGAAAAAAGCGCAGCTTTCTGCTGCCTACAACAAGCAGCAGAAAGAAATTGCAGACTTAAAAGACTTTGTGGCACGCAACAAAGCGCGCGTGGCAACGAGGAATATGGCAATGTCACGCCAGAAGAAGCTTGACAAGATGGACGTGATCGAGCTTGCCTCTGAGAAACCCAAACCGGAATTTCGCTTTAAGGAGGCGCGCACAAGCGGACGGTATATTTTTACTGCCAAAAGTCTTGTGATCGGCTACGATGAAGCCCTGTCCAAACCGCTTGACATCTCGATGGAGCGCGGGCAGAAAGTCGTACTCATCGGTGCAAACGGCATTGGTAAGACAACCCTGCTCAAAAGCATCTTAGGACTGATTCAGCCTTTAAACGGCGGTGTGGAATTAGGAGATTATCTGGAAATCGGATATTTTGAACAGGAGATGGACCAGTCTGTCGCCACCACCTGCATAGAGGAAATCTGGAATGAATTTCCGTCCCTCACTCAGTACGAGGTGCGGTCAGCCCTCGCCAAGTGCGGGCTGACAACCAAACACATTGAGAGCAAGGTAAAAGTGTTGAGCGGCGGCGAGCAGGCGAAGGTACGGCTGTGCAAGCTCATCAACAAGCCGACAAACATCTTGCTTTTAGATGAGCCGACAAATCATCTTGATGTCGATGCGAAAGCAGAACTAAAACGTGCGCTTCGAGAATACAAAGGCAGTATCCTGATGGTATGCCACGAACCAGAATTTTATGACGGGCTTGCCACCGATATTTGGGACTGCTCACAGTGGAGTACAAGGATTTAAAATTGATTGCAGCAGCCTTTCACTTTACATTCCGGCACCATTTTATTATAATGTAGATAGATACAATCTCTAAATGACAAGAATAGATGCACAAACCTCACTCAAGATGTTCGCATCAAAAGACAAACTGTATCCATTGATTGTTTTACATTCAGAAAGGAGACCGGACTATGTGGGGCGGATTTAACTCATTCAGAGACCCAACTCGCAACGCAGTTCTTACTTCGCGCTTCATGGAGGAGGACTTAAAGCGCAATGCCGGACAAAACATTTCAAACAGGGAGCGAATGGCTGCGTATGTTGTGATCGTGTTGTTAACAGGAATGATCTGTGGTATTCTGGCACTATTTAAGTTTGGTTAGGAACTGTGATGCAATTACTTGTGACAAGTACGCCGTATAAATGTTCAGCTGCAAAGAAGAAAATCGCAGGCATAGCGGGCTATGTCAAGATTTTCTGATGACGCAGATGGACATTTAGACAAGTAATTGTCATGAGTAATTTCTGAACAGTTCCTTAACTAAATCGCGACAATAAAAAGATGGATACGGCGTTTGTGCCATATCCATCTTTTTATTATCCAGTATAAAGATTCGATTCTGATGTAGTTTGATTTAAAATGTAAAGATTGCTGCTGTGAGGGGCGGCAATGGGAATGCAATGTGATAATCCCGCTTATCGCACAATCCCTTCTTCGCCTTAATCAGCTTTGGAATCTTGTTGCCGTTTCCGCCAAACTTCTCCTCATCAGAATTGAGCAGCAGCTTGTACTGTGTATTCATCGGCACACCGACCTTATATTTCGGATACTCAACCGGCGTCATATTGATAACGAAAAGCATGTGCTGTTTGCCGTCCTTGGTTCTTCTGACAAAGCTGTAGATGCTGCGCTCTGTATCATCTGCATTCATCCACTCAAAGCCCAGCCAGTCATTGTCAATCTCATAGAGGCAAGGGCTCTTTCTGTAGAGCTGCAAAAGCTCGCTCATGTAATCATGCATACCCTTGTTAAAAGGCTCCTGCAACAAGAACCAGTCAAGCTCTCTGGCCTCGCTCCACTCGCGCTCCTGTCCGAACTCCTGACCCATGAACAGCAGCTTCTTGCCCTCATGACCAAACATAAACGTATACAGATTTCTAAGGTTCGCATACTTATCGATCTCGTAACCCGGCATCTTGTTGACCATCGAACATTTCAGATGCACTACCTCATCGTGTGACAGCGGCAGAATATAGTTCTCTGAGCTGTTGTAGCTCATCGCAAAGGTCAGACGATAGTGATTGTCCTTTCTGAAATATGGGTCGAGCTTCATGTACTCGCAATAATCATGCATCCACCCCATATTCCACTTAAAGGAGAAGCCAAGTCCGCCGTCCTCAGGCTCTGCTGTCACCTTCGGCCATGCTGTCGATTCCTCAGCAATCGTCATAACACCGGGATGCGCGCCGTGGATTACAGAGTTCAGATGCTTAAAGAACTCGATCGCGTCCAGATTCTCGTGTCCGCCATACTTGTTCGGCACCCACTGGCCAGCCTGTTTGCCATAGTCTAAGTAAAGCATAGATGCCACCGCGTCCACGCGCAGACCATCAATGTGGAACTCCCGAATCCAGAACAGCGCGTTGGCAATCAGGAAATTCCTGACCTCATTTTTGCTGTAGTTAAAAATCTTGGTTCCCCAGTCTGGATGCTCACCGAGACGCTTGTCTGGATGCTCATAGAGACATGTGCCGTCAAACTCACTCAGACCATGCGCATCTCTTGGGAAATGAGCCGGAACCCAGTCAAGAATGACACCAATGTCATTTTGATGGAGTAAGTCGATCAGATAGCGGAAGTCGTCCGGTGTGCCATATCTTGATGTCGGTGCATAGTATCCAGTCACCTGATATCCCCAAGAGCCATCAAACGGAAACTCTGCGACACCCATCAGCTCGATATGTGTATAGGGCATTTTCTTTAAGTATTCTACGATTTTGTCCGCAAATTCACGATAATTGTAGAATCCGTCTGCGGTTCCGTCAGGATGCTTCATCCATGAACCGATATGGCACTCGTAGATCGCCATTGGCTCTTTGTTCATGTCCTTCTTATCGCGGTCGGTCATCCATTTCATATCCGCCCATTTGAAGTGATTGAGGTCATACACACGGGAAGCTGTGCCCGGTCGCATCTCTGCATAATTTGCATAGGGATCTGCCTTGTACAGCCGTCTGCCGTCTGCCAGCACAAGCATATATTTGTACATTTGACCTTCTTCTACATTCTCCACAAAAGCGGCATAGATGCCGCCCTCGCCAAGACGCTTCAAAGGAGTCGCACCCTCGTCCCAGCCGTTAAACTCACCAATCACATACACATCTTTTGCATTTGGCGCCCACACTGCAAAGAACACGCCTTCCTTCTCTCCTTTTTTGCAGAAATGTGCACCTAACTTCTTGTAAATCTCATAATGTGTGCCCTGTCCAAATACGTACTGGTCTGCATCAGAGATAAACACTGTTGTTTCTTCATTGTTCATAAAAATCCCCCTTTCTGTTACATAAAGTCCCTTTCCTTGAGAACGATCATGTCCTCGTTGTCATACCGTCTTGCGAATAGCACATCCACAAAGTTCTTGATCTTGGATTTCTTGGATTTCCAAATTGCCTCGTCTATGATGTCCCTGACCTCATCCTTTGTCACCACATGATTTCCGCTCTGCATGTTTGCTATTCTTGTGTAAAGGGCGAGTGTACCTAACTCATCAATGGAATACTCCAATGCCAAGGCATAGTTTTTGGCGTAAGCAACCAGCGCGTTGTTATCCATCTCCATCAGGTCGATCCTGATATTAAAATAGTCTGCGATCATTGCCTGCTTTTCCAAAAGTTTTGTAATCTCTTTTTTAGTATCCTCCATAATAACGACAATTCCGAGATTTTCTTGATTGAGGTTTATCGCCATCTCATACAGCTTCTCCTCACTCATACCATTTGCCTTCTCTATTATAATACCACCATTGTTCAATTTCTCAAAGACATCTTTGATATTTCTTTGATTGATTTTTTCCCCGGTGATCTTCGCAAGCTTTCCTGAGAAGCTCTCGTCAGATGCCTGATACTCTTTCACAAGGTTTTTCGCCATTCTGACAGTGTCGAGACCGGCGTCTCCTGTGATAATGACATTTCCAGTGTAAGCTGTCAGCGTCATATTTTCAAGGGCATGAATGATCTGCTTCTTTATTTTTTTGGTGACAGCAAAATTCTCAAACAGCGTTTGCTCGTCCGGTGTAAATTCGCGCAGCTCCTCGCGCTTTGCACCTTTTGCCTCCTTCTTGGTCGTAGCGACAATCTTCTCGGAGAGCGAGCTCAAATCCGCCGTGTTCATCTTGATTTCCTGCGTCTTTAGAGCGTCCTCCATCGCCATCTCCGCGATGCTCTGCGCATCTTCAGGGTCAAGTGCCTTCTCGTCGTACTGATACCGCTGTTGGGTATACAGTACATCTGTATGCTTTTTCTTTCGTGTGCTCGCCGCTTTGCGAGCGCTTTCTGCGTCCGCTGCGGGCTTACTTTCGCTGTACACAGCTGAAGCCGTCGAACCGTTCTGTGCAGATCCGCGCTCTGTGTAATCTTCTGGTTCCACATACAATTCCTGTGTATACTCCTGAGACACATACCCTTTGGCATTTATTGGTATCTCCTGCGTATAGGCTTCTGATTCTGTATATCCTGATTCTGTATATTCCTCTGGTGCATATGCCGATGTCTCTGGAAGCTCTTCCTGCCCATACTCGTCTGACGCATAGGTTGACGCGTATGAAAAATCTTCCTGTGTGTACTCGTTTGAAGGATACTCGGACATTCCCTCAGAACGATTCTGATCGTACACAGCGGACTCTGTATATCCTTCCTGCGCGTACTCGTTTGGCGGATACTCGGACATCCCCTCAGAACGATCCTGATCGTACACAGTGGATTCTGCATATCCTTCCTGCGCATACTCGTTTGAAAGATACCCGGACATCCCCTCAGAATTTTCCTGCGCATATACTGTATCTTGCGCGGGCACCTCCTGCTCATATAGATCTGTCTCATACGCAGTCTCATCCACAGCCCCTTCTAATTCATATTCTGTCTCTTCTGCAAAGTTCTGCGGTTCATACACCTCTTCTTCATACGTGGCTTCTTCTGTATTATCCTGCGGTTCATATTGCGCAGGTTCTATGGAATCCGTAGGTTCATATTCCATAGGTTCTGTATAGCCCTGGGAATCATACACTTCTTTCTCTGTATAGGTCTCCTGAGGATACGCTTCCGCCTCTGCCACATACTCCGCTGGTACTTCCGTCTGAACGGCCCCTGTGACTGCGCCCTGATCTGCGGACGCTGCTATGCTGCTGTCTTGTACATCCTCAACAGGTTCCTCCGCTTTGCCAAGCTCCCGCGAAACCACCCGCTCAAGCATTTCAAGGTATGCATCTCTTAGCTCAGCCTCACTTTTCTTTGTCTTAGCAGGCTTGTCCGACGCCTGTGTTTTCTCTGTCTGATCTGGCACATCTGCCTGTGAAGCCGCCTGGTCCGTTATATACTCGACATCAAAGTCATCCTCCGACGCCTGACGTTGTGGTATATCGCCTGTGACATCCGCCTCTAAAAACTGTTTTCTGGCAGCTCTTTCTTTCCGGGAAGCCTTATCCGCCTGGCTGCTCCTTTGGGCTTCCTCCTCCTCACGCTCAAGCTCTCCGAGAATGCCGCTTTTAATAGAATTGTCAAAGTTCACAAAGATTTTTCCCGTCTGTGACAGCACATGCTGTTTGATTTCCTCCTGATGTTTCTTGGCATTGTCAAGCTTCATGCGCTCCCACTCCAGCAACACATCATCAATTTTCATCGGACCAGTCGCCCGCGGTGCCTTTGCCGTTTCATTCATTTCCATGAGATTCTGTTCATGGTATACATTTTCTTCATTGCTTTCCATCCAGTTATGCTCGTCATCCACTGATTTCTCTGTGATATCACGCAATTTATTCATGTCAGAATCCGATTTGATCAACCGCGCATCTTCTCCGGGGACATAGACTTTCTTAATCGCCCCGGTATTCGGCTCCGGTGCTGTCTCTGACACACCTGTCACCATCTGTGCAAGCCTGCCCGTCTGTATATGATTGCCGTAGGGCTCCTCGTCCTCCACAGGTTCCTGTTCAACAACAGTGCTGGCATGGGCTTTTCCCCGCTCAGTCTGCGCGTTGGTGATAGTCGCAAAGACACGGGTATTGCGCTCCGTGATACTTTTGATATCCTCACCAGAATTATACTTCTCTCTGTCCTCTGCAAAGACATCCTCATGTTCATCCGGGTAAAGCTCTCTCATGCTTTCTGCGACTACTTTCTGGAGATTTATTGTATTATACTGACTCATATCGCCTGGCGCACCGGCGGATGCCATTTTATTTTCCACCAGACGCAGACCGTTGCGGTACTGTTTCGATGAGTCCGCCTGTTCATCACGCTGCACATAATTGCTATAATCCTGCTGCACTGGATAAGTGCTAGGATTGATCAGATTACCATTTTCATCATAGAGCTGCTCTACATAAAATTCACTGGTATAGCCATTGTCCTGATATGTATTCTTTTGGTAAGCTGCTTCTTCCCCATAAACGCCATCGACGTAGCTTAAGTTGCCATAGCCGTCATCCACATAAGGATTGTTGTGCTCTGCATACTGCCCATTCACATACTCTGGCTGATTATAGCCACTGTCTGCGTACTGCTCATTTGTGTACTCTGCCTGACTGTAGCCACTGTCTATATATTGCTCATTTGCATAAGGCTCCTGCCCATAACCGCTCTCTGCATAGGGTGCTCCCGCATAATTGGGCTGTGCACTGCTATTGTCTGTGTATGTCTCAGCCGCATATTCAGACTGACCATAGTCATTGTCTGGATATTGTTCTGTTGTATATTCTGACTGACCGTAACGGCCTTCTGGATACTGTTCAGCCGCATATTCTGGCTGACTGTAGCCATTGTCTGGATATTGCTCTGCCACATCTTCTGACTGACCATAGGCACTGTTTGGATACTGTTCGGCCGCATACTCTGACTGGCTGTAGCCATTTTCCATATATGGTTCAGCCGCGTACTCTGTCTGGTCATAGCCATTGTTTGAATATGGTTCAGACACGTATTCCTGCTGGCTGTAGCCATTTTCATTATAGGGCGCATTTGCATACGATTCCTGTCCATATCCACTGTCTGCATAGGGTGTGTTTACATCCGTCTGTCCATATCCACTGTCTGCATAGGGTGCACTTACATCCGTCTGTCCATATCCACTGCCTGCATAGGGCGCATTTACATCTGTCTGTCCATATCCATCGTCTGCATAGGACGCATTTATATCCGTCTGTCCATATCCGCTGTCTGCATAGGGCGCATTTACATCTGTCTGTCCGTAACTATCCTCTGTATACTGCTCCGGGTAACTTTCCTGTGCGCCGTAAGTTTCATCTGCATATTGTTCCGCGCTGTAGGTTCTGGCATCAAAATTGATGATATTATCATTTGATTCACCATCATAATTTCCTTCGTCGTAACCTTGTATATTGTATGTATCGCCACTGTAATTCTCCGCGGCATTCCCCAGCATAATATCATAATTTTTCTGCTGGATATCGGTGAGCGGCACATGCATGGCTTTGAGCTCCATCGCCTTCATCACAAAGGGTCCATCCCCAAACCAGAGGATAATATCGTCACACTCCTCCACACACTTCGTCGATAATCCTACTCGATGATAGAGATAGGCAAGCTCATACGCCCACTCTTCCTGATAATCTCGTTTTTTTAATTCCTCGAGAATATCAATCCGCTCCTCAAGGCTTGCTTCCTGCGCTTCCAGAATACGGTATCGAAGTGTGTAGACACCGCTGTCCTTTGGCGCCAGTTTCACAAACTGTTTATAATATTCAATCGCTGACACGACATCATCCATCTCTATTGACAACTCACATAGTGAATGCACCACAGAACGGTTTGTGGGATAACGCTCATATGCCAGCAACAGCATTTCCCTGCTGTCATCATTTCTTCTGCTAACTCTATATAATGCCGCAATCCTCAAAAGCATTGCTACACTCTTAACCCTTCTCCAGTCAATCGTGTCTGCAATCTTGACGGCTTCCGCATATTTTTCTTTATCTATTAATTTCGAAATTTCTTCAGAACGAACTTTATATTCGTATTTATCCAAGTTTCATCACCTCTGACGATGCTGCCCCCCTCATCTTTGATCCTGAGTCAAAAGCATTTATACAAGCAGGCAGTTCAACCCACTCTAAAAGTCAGTTTAGCATACCGATTTCCCCGTGTCAACGTCAACACCGTCATTTTATCAGCCCCATATACCTTTTTGTCTCATCAGTTGTATCGATGTGGGGAATGCATTTGAGGAAAGCCTCATACTGCCCATTGCTGTAATACGCCCGCACTGCCGCTCTGAGCATCTCCAGTGAAATCACCTTGCACGCTGGAATTTTGGACTCTGAAAGCATTGTACGGACTGTAATCTTCTCCGTCGCATGTTTCTTTTCCTTATTAATTATGGAATACGTGCGAAAGTCTCCGTCCGGCAGATTGCAAAATTTAATGGAATTGTGTAGGCGTTTGTGGTAAGATAATGACATTGAACAATTTAACAAATCGAAGTTTGAAAGGAGTAACAGACATGGAATTTCCTTTTTATGATTCACCCGATACTGCTACGATTATCTGTTGCCATATATTGGAGCGTCAGGCACCTATTCTATATGTATCACATGATGAAGATGACGGAATGTGGCAATTTCTATGCGGAGAAACACACGAAACAGATGAAGCAAAGTTAGTATCTTTAAAATGGGTTTTTGATTTAGATAACTCTGTTAGTACCTTAAAGGATATGCCTTGCGGTTACTATGCAGAAAGAAAAACCCAAGATGACGATTGGATTATTAGAAAGCGATAACTTCC
>CAJUII010000107.1 GCA_910586405.1 uncultured Lachnospiraceae bacterium | reverse complement strand
ACTCCTGTTATCGCCATAATCTTACCTCCCTGCCTTCACCTTTTTTATACGCTCTATTAAAATCAGAATATTTACTCCTCATATAGAAGTTTCCCATAACGCAGTCATTTCATCCATCTTGCATACGAATCCTCCTTGTCAGGACAGTTTACTTTTCACTTTTATTTATTACAGTAAAACCGTCTTTTATCATCAGTTGAGCCAATTCCTCGCTTATCGCTACATCCTTATTTAGAATGTGAACGAAATAAGTCCCAGTATCCGTCTTGATCAAATACGAATTATTTTGATTCACTTCATGCGCATTCTGCTCTGTTTCTATATCTTCCATCGGCGCTTCATATTCGGTCTGAAGAACGAAAGAGTACGAAATGAAAAGCAGAAAGCCGGCGATCGTCCATGCAAGAATATTTCCTTTCTTTGCAAAAATACGTCTTTCCTTTGCAACCAATTGAAATCGTTCAAGGAGCAGCTTCGGATTATCATAATGGAGCCCTGTAGCATTTCCTGTTTTAAGACTATCCTTATATTCACTTAATATGACCGCCAGATAATCGCCTTTTGACGAATGCGCCAGCTGCTGTACTGCCGTCAGGTCACACCGGATTTCCAGACTCTGACGCAAATCCTTTTTTAACAAATATACACAAGGATTCCACCAATAAAGCGCGCATAATATGTTAATCAGATTCTTTACCAGAATATCGTTATTCTTCAGATGGGAACACTCGTGAAGGAGTATAAACCTTAATTGTTCCTCTGTATATCGCTTATCAGGTATGATAATCTTTTTACGCAGTATGCCAAAGCAGCAGGGCGTTTTGACTGTTGCAGTTTGAAGTATGTCCGGCTTTTTGCTGCCGTTCCATATCGTATCTACGATTTGTGCTGCCCTGCTGTTTCTTTGTAACGGCATTTCCCCAAAATAACGGGCAAGCTTCGCATACTGTATCAAATAATGCAATAAAATCAGAATTGTTCCCAAATACCAGATCCAACGCAACAAATCAAACACCGAAATACTATTTCCTATATTTCGTTCGATACAGAAAAAATAGTATATTCTGTTATAGAGTGTTCCGCCGAATATGATCTTTGTCCATGGAAATTCCACGGGAACCGCCATTCGTATCATACAAAACAAGTATAAGACAATCACGCCTGACACGCTACAGACTTCAATTAATTTATATTTTGTTCTTAACACATAAAAAATCAAAATAAGAATACTGCTCCACAACACTGCCATCCAGACAGAAAAAAATGTAATACACATGCGCTTGCCTTATTGATCTTTGAACTGGTCTGCCTTGAGGGAAGCAATGACTTCTTCCAGCTTGGCAATCACTTCTGCATCCTTTTCCCGCGGATTTTTTCTGCTCACGCCAATCAGTGCGGCCGTAAGATCTGCCAGAGAGTTTTCATTGATTCCCCTGTTTCTCAGTACAGACGAATAGTATTCTTCCTTTGTGAGCGATGGCACCAGCTTCCTCGCATATGTTTTTGTAGTCTTTTCAAGTCCTGCCACTTCAAGATAGCCGTTGTCGGACAAAGACTGCACTGTCCTGCACAGCGTGATATTCGTCCAGCCATCGGATTCCAGTTGTTTTGCCATCTCGCTTGCAGTCAAAGGTTTCTTGATTTCCCAAAGATAGTTCATCAGTTCTTCTTCTCTTTTGTTTAAGATATCTTTCTTTTTCAACATCGTCCTCCTATATCACAGTTTTGCATTAATTGGCAACGTATATCATTTTATGATATTCTATCTAATATATCGTCTATTTTTTATTTTTCTTAACACAAAAATCCAGAAAGAAGCACCTTTCATTTGCTAATTCTTTCTGGATTTTTTCGTCCTTTTATTATGTGTCCGCTCTATTTACGGTAACACCATTTTTTCCAGTCATCGAGGCTGCCGCTTTTCACAGCATCTCTTTTTGACCAAAATACAACCATATCACGAATATCCCATGATTCATATACTTTCCTGTATTGTTTTCTTTGATAAAGCACCGTTTTGTCCGATCGCCGGACTTTCTTATTTGCCTGCCGTTTCCCGTACCTGCTGTCGCCACAACACTTCATCACAGGCGTTCGCTTATAACTCCTGCTCATCATTACATCACCTACAAGATATTATAACATAAGCCTGCGCCTTCCACAATCGACTGATATAGATTCCATGTTCCTATGTCAACTCCTGATACAACCTCTCCCTCAGCTTCATTATATATGTCAGACTCTCAGAAACCTCCACAACTGCATGAACCGATTTATCCCTTGTCGAAACTTCAATTTTCTCATCTTTTAAATTTCGTGGACTGACAATCACGCGAATCGGCACGCCGATTAAGTCCGCGTCCGCAAACATCTGCCCGCCCCGGACTCCCTCCCTGTCGTCATAGAGCACTTCGACCTTTTGTTTCGTCAGTTCTTCATACAAGTGGTCAGCAGCGCTCTTTGTCTCCAGATCATCAGGGCGTATACAGCAAATATGAACCTCCCATGGTGCAATGCTAATCGGAAAGATTGGTCCGTATTCATCATGTCTTGCCTCGCATATGGAAGCCGCAAGACGCCCAATGCCGATTCCATAACAGCCCATTATTGGATAATGCATCGTCCCGTCCTTGTCCGCAAACTGCATGTGCATACTCTCGGTGTACTTCGTGCCAAGCTGAAAAATATTCCCAACCTCAATGCCTCTTTGTATGGTCAATGCTGGCTTTTTGCAACAGGGGCAGATGCCGCCCGCCTTCACTTTTGCAAGATCGACATAATCAATCTCTCCAAGATCTCTCTCCAGATTCAGACCTTTCAGATGAAATCCTTCTCTGTTTGCACCTGCCACAAGGCTGTCCATTCCTTTTAAGGATAAATCACAGTAATATGCGACCTGTTTGGAAAGCCCATAAGGTCCAATATATCCTGCTGTTAATGGTGTATCCGCCGTAATTTCCGCCACATGCAGTTCATCGCCGACAAGATTGCGCAGTTTTGTCTCATTCACTTCATAATCCCCGCGCACAAATGCCACCACAAACGTATTATCCGCATTTTTCTGATAGACTACCGCCTTGCACGATGCGGAAATATCTGTCTTGAAAAAATCGCAGACCTCCTCAATGGTCTTGCAGTCCGGTGTCGCGACATATTCAAGCGGCGCAGTCGCACCGTTTGAGACATTCTCCACAATGTTTGCGGCTGCTTCCATATTTGCCCTGTAATCACATTCCGCGCATAACACAATGGAGTCCTCACCCACCTCGTTTAGCAGCATATACTCGTGCGAGAGATTGCCGCCCATCATTCCGGCGTCCGATGCGACGGTCACAACCTCCGGGATTCCCACACGTCTAAAAATGCGTTGGTATGCTTCATAACATTTCTGATAGTACTGGTCCAAGTCCTCCTGTGAGGTATGAAACGAATACGCATCTTTCATCGTAAACTCACGCACCCGAATCATACCTGCCCGCGGTCTGGCCTCATCTCTGAATTTTCGCTGGATTTGATAAATCATAAAAGGGTACTGCTGATACGACTGCCCATATTCCCGCACCAGATGAACGGCAGCTTCCTCATGTGTCATGCCAAGCACCAATTTGGACTGATTTCTGTCCTGAAAACGCACCAGCTCATTTGCAATGCTGTCATAACGCCCTGATTCCTGCCAAAGCTCTGCCGGCATCACAATGGGAAACAAAACCTCCTGCCCGTCAATCGCGTTCATTTCCTCCCTGATGATTGCCTCTATTTTGGAAGTCACTCTGCGCAATGCCGGCAGTTCCGAATAGATACCATTGGCGACATATTTCATATATCCGCCGCGTATCATGAGTGCATGGCTGTCAATGAGACAGTCCGCTGGACGCTCCTTAAAGCGCTGACTTACTAAATTTTTTAGTTTCATCTGCTTCATTCCTCCTGTATGTTTCTATAAACAACCTACGATTACAAAACGCAAAAAAGTCCCAAGTATATCAAAATATACTTAGGACGAAATAAATCCGCGTTACCACCTAAATTCAGATTTCTCTGCACTCACTGCAAGCTATCACTCGCATGTCTCTGATAACGGTGACTTCCGGCAGAAGTTTCTGAACAACCCTCAGCTTTGACTCCTGCTGCTCCCAGACCGGTTCGATACACAATTTCCAAAAGTCTCGCACCAGCCGACTTCTCTCTGATGGATTTGGATATCTACTCATTCTGTTCTTTGCATTTTCATCATTTAACCACACTTTTTGGGAAAAGTCAAGATTTAGATTTTCACATATGGATTTTTATGCCACGTGTAAAAGTATCTCATTCCTTTATCCGGCTTTAGCAGTTCCTTAATATTCGTTGTACTAGCTATTGAATATATATTTCCGAAACCGTATTTTCCACACCATTGATTTGCAGCCTAATCCGAATTTTTCCATTCTCAAATTCATTCAGCGCGTATTCCAGCGGTTCGGAAAGATTTGTTACATCGACAGATTGGGCGGTATCTCCCTGCACCAGCCACAAGACAAGCGTAGCGCCCTCCGGCACTGTACCGCACGAAATATCTGCGTAAAGCTCCTGCGTGTCTGCGTCGTCAATCGTCATAGTCTGTTCTTTCACGAATCCGTCACTGGCACTTCTAAAGTCCAGCTTCCAGACATTGTCCCGAGAAGAACTATAATTCATGCGAATGATACCTGTATTCCAAACCCGATCACGCGAGGCAGCATCTGTGTTGATACCACTTCCACTGGCTATTTTCATGACAGCGCCTATCAGACATACGATCATGAGCACTATACTCACTACATTTGCAACAATCAATTCCATGTGATGCGTTCCTTGTTTTTCCATATTGATATTTTCTTCCTTTTTCATTTGTGTTCCACATTCTTCACAATAGTTAGCCCTTACTGAAATACGATGGCCGCAAGCCGGACATATCGTTTTTATTTCTGAGCGGTGCAGAAAGTAAACCAGCAATCCAATAAAGGGTGTCACCAAAAAAACCACTATCGACCATAGTACCGCGTCGTCTCCCCGCTTTTTACAATCCTGATAGACCCACGCTGCAAAAAAAACAGAAGAACAAAATGCAAAAATGATAACGCAAAAAAGCTGAATCGGAAGGATTAAGGAAAGACCGTTAAAGCCATCGCTTCTTATATAAGATATGACAAACCGCAAAATTATCAACAGGAAGATAACGGGAATCCCGATATAAAACAAAAGCTTGTTATTGTCTGTGTTTTTCATGCCAATACACCTCTTTTCTCAATACGAATAGCGAGTTCCTCTTTGATGTTTGCTCTTTTTACGCCCACGAGTGTAAGCAATACCCCAGCCAAACCAACATAAAAGCAGACACCGGCGGTCATATAAGACAAATAAATATTTTCAATGACGCTCAACGCACAGACCCCCAGCAAAGAAAACGTGATCAGGTTCAAAATCATCGGCAAATACCAAATGGATACTTTATGTGTGGCAGGTTGTTTTTGCAGAACGGCTTCTTGCTGGTACAGCGCCGCTTTGAGTTTCTGATTCAGTTCCGGGTCTGGAACATCTGTCATTTTCATAGAAGCCTGAATCACTTCTTCTATTACTATGTTTGATTGATTATCTCTCATAACCAGCATCCTCCAATCTTTTTTTAATTAAGCTTCTTCCCTTGAACAATCGGCTTTTCACGGTTCCCGGCGGCTTTTTTATAATCACCGCAATCTGCTCTATGGAACAATCGGAAAGGTAAAATAATATCAGCGGGACGCGAAACTTTTCAGGGAGCGCTTGCACGATTTGCCGTACTTTTGCAATTAGTTCCTTTTGAAAGTAGTTTTCTTCAATACTTTCCTCGGAACACAGCCGCGTTTCCATCTCGTCATCAAAATTGCTGCAAGGAGCAATCGTACTCCGCCGCGCCTGTTTTCTCCTGTCGCTTTTCCAAAGATTATGTGCCAGAGAGAAAAACAATGCCTTCGGGTTGCTCTCCCAGTCAAGTGTCCACTTAGTCTCTAGCGCCTTTAGAAATGTTTGTTGATATAAGTCCTCCGCGTCTGCCTTGTCCGCGCAGAGCTTTAGGCAGAATCTGTAGATGTCTGTACCGAACGCATCAATACATTTTTCAATTTCTTTTGCGTTCACTTTTATCACCTCCCTTGCCTGTTCACTCTATATTCGTCACGACTTTTGCTGCGGTTCATTTTTTTATAGAAATTAAAATAGGGGCAAGACTGTCCCTATTCAACCAATCACGTTTCACTATAATGATATTTCTTTAGCTTCTTCCCAGTAAGTAAACAAATCAGACTCCCACTCACACCAAGAAGAAACATCATGAGCGCCGCGCCAGAACCTTTGCCGGCGCCAAACAATACGTTTAACATGGACAGATGACCATACGCGCTCATAAACGGTTCGCATACCCTGTCTACCATAAAGCCGCCGGCAAACAATCCGATTGGAATTGTAAAAAATTGAAATGTATTGCGGCAGGCGTACACGCGCCCCTGCAAATCTACCGGAATATTTGTCCTGAGAATCACATCCAGATTCGCACTCATAACCGGCACAAGTATCCAACCAATCAGCTGACCTATACACCATAAAACTGGCTCTCTGGAAAATGCCAGCACGAAATTTTCGGTGCCTAGCGAAAACAGCATCGTCAAATAAATTACCCGCACTCTGTCCTTTGGTTTTGGCAGAACAGAGACCAGCAGACTGCCTAAAATCATGGCAATGCCGGCGCAGGATGTAACCAGTCCAAGCACCGACGAGCCGCCCTTTGGATTGGGCAGCACATAACCGGGCAGTGTTGCATCGAAGGCAGATGCGACCAAATTTACACCGGACATAAAGAAAATCAGTGTCATAATCATGGGATTCTCTCGCAGAAATTGAATCCCTCCCTTTGCAAGCTTTAGGACGCTTCCGCTTTCTACACCCTTTGTTTCAGGGATTCTGATAAAAAACAATAATGTCACAAATGCGATGGCAAAGCTCCCAAGATCGACCGCAATGACAAGGTTCAGCCCTGCCAGCGCGTACAGCGCCGTTGCAATCAGCGGATTTAAAATCGACAGCAGCGACCTTGAAAGCGAACAAAGTCCGCTTGTTTTCTGATAATATTTTTCAGGGATAATGATCGTCATGGCAACTTCAGAAGCTGGCTGCTGCACTGTGTTCATCAATCCTGAAACTGCATTCAATACATATAAATGCCATACCATCAAACGGTTCAGCCGGAACAATACAAATATGACCACTGTGCAGACTGCCGCAAACACATCACAGACCAGCATTGTTTTCTTTTTGTTAAACCGGTCTGTCAGTGCGCCCGCAAAAATGCTCATCAGCACATACGGCACATAGGAACAGATGGTGAGTGCGGCGGTACTTAGAGAAGACCCTGTCTTCTCATATAGCCATAATGTCAGCGCAAATGCGGTAATACTGCTGCCAAGCTGGGAGATGCTCTGGGTGCTCCAAAGCATCAGAAAGTCTCTTAGTTCATTCTTCAAAATTTTCATTTCTTTGCTCCTTTTCGTTTTTGTCATGTGAAAAACAGAAGCAAAGCCTGAGGATATCCGCTTGATGCGATTCCTCCATGCAGTCCCCTCAGACTCTGCATGGAGCGGTTGCAATACAAAGTTTCATGTTTCTTTTCCTCTTTATCTTCTTTTCTTTTGTTGTAAAAATTATATACTGCCTTTCTGTAAAAAACAAGCCCAAAATCATCACCTATCCTAGCGCTTTCAGCGACCTGCGGTATTTTGTCATTTCCTCCTCGCTCACTGTGTCGATGACGTGCTGTAATGCACCGAGCACCGACGACCGCTCCTTTGGCAGATACGCAGTGACCGGGTAAAAGTTCGACACCGAAATGCATTGGACGCGCCCAACGCCGCAAACACGGTCGGAATTTCCAGATGTTGTACCAAAGTCCGCATTTCACGATATTTTTCCGTCTCGCCCTCCTCCTTCCAATTTCCCTTTTGGATTTCTTCATATAATAAAGAATCTGAATAGACAGTCAGCATATTGGCACCGACAATCCTTGGATGAAGCTGATTGCAGACCGCTGCCGTTGCCCGCGCGCCTGCCTCCCCGCGCCCTGCACCGCAAATACCTGTCAGATAAAAGAAATAATATCCGATTCCCGCCTTGTCAAGCCGGCTGCACTGCGTTAAGATGTCCGCTGCCTGATATCCTTTTTTCATCAATTCTAGTGCCTCATCATCGGCCGTCTCAATCCCGATGGTCAATCCATCAAATCCGGCTTTGTGCAGCGCGGCAAGTTCTTCGTCTGTTTTCAGTGACACATCTGTCACCCGCGCAAAGCAGCCAATGCTGCTCATTTCTGGAAAATAGCAATGAATCTGTGTGGCAATTGCCATCAGCTTCTGGTACTCCAGCACAAACGGATTTGCACCTGTCAGAAATGTACGTGACGGTTTCCGTTTGGGAAAACGGCAGTACAGTTCTTGTGCTTCTTTTAAATCTGACGCGATATCCTCCATCGGGGACATTCTGAATGCAAACGGCAAATCTGCATAAAGCGTACAGAATTTACATTGATGGTGCGTGCAGCCCGCTGTGACCTCCAAGAGCAAAGACGCCGCTTCATACGGCGGTCTCCATATTGTTCCTGTATAATGCATAAGCAATCCCTCCTTTTCTCATACCTTACAAGGAATCGTATGCGTTTTCAAGTACTGTCTTTTTCTGTTCTTAGTAGCTTTTTGGATACTATTGTCAATGAGAAACGGCAGTGCTTTAAATTGTTTTTTGAAAAATTTCAACCAGTTTACCAGTTCCCGTATATTATGTGTTATAATACTCTATAGATTTTGTTTCCCTCATTATTTCACGATGTACAGCATCATTGATCGGGATTCATCATGCCCTGTGGGAAGATTATCTCAGGGGAAATTAAAAAAGCAAAGTTGAGGTAGAAAAATTGAAGTCATTTCTTGAAAAAATTAGAACACCCGAAACAGGCGTTTCTTTTAAAATGCAAATGATCGTAACCGTAGGCGTGATTCTGTTTGGATTTGCGCTTGGCGTATTACAGAAATGGATTGATGGCTCACCAAGTAATATATTCCCATTGTTGATACAACAACTCGATCTTAGAAATTATTTTGGCCGATTCGCGATATGGATTTTATTGGCAACATGTATTTCTATATATTCAAAATCGCCTTTGAGGGCTTCAATCAACACCTTCTTGTTCTTTATCAGTATGTTGGCAGGCTATTATCTCTACTGTAATTATGTCTTAGGCTTCTTACCAAAAGCTTATATGATGATGTGGGTAATGATTTCTTTCGCGACGTTTTTTATGGCGTATATATGTTGGTATGCAAAGGGAGAAGGCGTTATTGCAATTATTATATCCAGTGCAATTATTGGCGTATTATTCGCACAGGCATTTTCGCTCACACAAGGATTCTATGTGTATCATCTTATGGAAGTTGTTACATGGTTCATTGGCGTAATTATCCTGTATAGAAAACCAAAAGAGTTTGTCATTGAACTGGGATTATCAGTTCCAGTTGCATTGATATATCAATTGGTAATTCCATATTGGGGATAAAAAGTAAATGGTGGTTTGTCAGGGGAATATGATGGTGAAACGATGTCATTTGGACAGCTTATTGTCGGTTGAAAACAAAGTTTCCGTACACACTGACAGATTCCAGCAGCAAAATGACCGCAGAAAACAAAATGAACTGTAAAGATGTCTTATATAAAAGGAGAGAATCCTAATGGTTACATTAAGAGAAATTACAAAAGAAAACTACGAAGAATGCCTTCAGTTGAATATCGCTGAGAGTCAGAAACGTTTCGTTTCATCAAATGTTCATTCGTTGGCACAGGCATGGATATATTATGATACTGCTTATCCCTTTGCCGTTTATGCAGACAACACGATGGTTGGATTTATTATGCTTGGATATTATGAGGCTGAGGGATATTATACTTTATGGAAGTTTATGATTGATGAGAAATATCAGAATAAAGGATATGGCAAAAGTGCCTTAAAACTTGGTATTGATTATCTAGTGAACCGGTTTCAGGTAAAAGAGGTTTATACAGCATATTATGCAACCAATCAGATTGCACGAAATCTTTATGCTTCTGTCGGATTCCGTGAAACCGGAGAGATCGTGGAGAATCAAGTTGGTATGAAATTAATCGTAGGTAATACATGATTCCATATACTAGAGTCTGCGCGAATAGTTATCCAAAAAGGAAAAAGACAAAAAATAATGCCCTTTCAAAAATCCGTTGTATTTTTCGTCATTTTGTGCTACCATTTTCATTACGGAACCCATGACAGGGGTGGCAGCCTCCCGAGCCAATACTACCGGTTCGCCGGATTACTTAGGAAGGGAGGTGCGTATTGATGACGGCTTTTGAAATTATTTCGATTCTCATTGGTATTTTAACTTTGTTATTTACCTTTGGCAGCTTCATTCTTACGTGTCTTTCCTTTATCATTCATATTTGCGATAAGGATAAAAAGACAAAAAAATAATGCCCACCCTGTTGAGACCAGGATGGGCGCCTCTCACTGAGAGGTAAGTTCCACCTCGGGAAGCTCCACCTTTGGAGTGAGGCTCCGCGAAAGGCATCTGTTTGCGCAGATGTCTTTCTTTACATTTACTATACCATACTGAAAAAACGATTTCAACCTTATTTTGCATCAAAAATCCGTTGTATTTTTCGTCATTTTGTGCTACCATTTTCATTACGGAACC
>CAJUII010000106.1 GCA_910586405.1 uncultured Lachnospiraceae bacterium | reverse complement strand
AATCCGGTTCTTACGCGCACGGGAGATTGTGCATTTTCAACGTTTCGGTGAAGCACTACGCATTGCACAGGAAAATCTTGATGCCCGCAATTTCTATGCTTTTAATCCTGAATTTGACAAATAACCATATCTAAAACATCAGTTTGTAGAAACTGATTCAATGTACAGAGACTTATACGAAATAATAATAGCAGATTTGCAGATAATATACTGTAAATCTGCTATTGTTCATTATAAATAGAAATTACAGAAACCAACAAAAATCTGCTTTTAAGGGTTTTTCATATATCGACTTTGTGATACAATAGAATACAGGCACGATACAGTTTCTTGCTAAAATACAAAATGTAAATAAAGGAGAATAAAACAGTGGAAAAGATCACAGAAGATATGATAAATATTGGTGTCAATGACAGGGATATCCAACTTTTTGAAGGGCAGTACGAAGTGAAAAATGGTATGTCATATAACTCTTATGCCATATTGGATGAGCAGGTTGTCATTATGGATACCGTTGACCCACGCACGACACAGGAGTGGTTAAGAAATTTGGAGGAGGCAGTTGGAGCAAGGACTGTCGATTATTTGGTCATTCAGCATATGGAACCAGATCACGGGGGCAGTATCATGCAGCTCATGGATCGGTATCCGAATATGAAGTTTGTCGGAAATGCAAAAACATTTCAGATGTTTCAACAGTTTTTTGATGTTGACCCAACTGAAAGGGCTGTCGTTGTGAAAGAAGGGGACACGCTCTCGATCGGAAAGCACACGCTGCAATTCTTTATGGCGCCGATGGTTCACTGGCCGGAAGTGATGGTTACATATGACCAGACACAAAAGGTGCTTTTCAGTGCAGATGGTTTTGGCAAGTTTGGAACGCGCGATGCAGACGAGAGCTGGACATGCGAGGCAAGAAGATATTATATCAATATCTGTGGAAAGTATGGTATGCAGGTACAGGCATTACTCAAAAAGGCAGCAGCTTTGGATATTCATATTATTTGTCCCCTTCATGGACCTGTACTGACGGAGAATCTTGGCTATTACATTGATAAATATCAGGTGTGGAGTAGTTATGAGCCTGAGGAGGAGGGAGTGCTGATTGCATGTGCCTCTATTCATGGTCATACGCTGCAAACAGCAAAGAAAATGAAGGAATTATTGGAACAGAAGGGTGCAAAGAAAGTAGTTCTCGCAGATTTGACCATGGATGATCTTCATGAAGCGGTGGAGGATGCATTTCGCTATAGCCATCTAGTACTTGCAGCAGCATCGTATGATGCAAGTGTATTCCCACCAATGGAGGATTTCTTGAACCGCCTTCGATCAAAGAATTATCAGAAGCGTACAGTTGGCATTATAGAAAACGGATCATGGGCACCGACAGCGGCAAAGAGTATGAAAGCGTTGTTGGAAGGGGCAAAGTCACTTACCTTCGTGGAGCCTGTTGTGACGATCAAGTCAGCGATGAAAACAGAAAATATCTCCCAGTTGGAAGCACTTGCGGATGAGCTGATCAAAGCGTAATGGACAGCATTACAGGCAGGTTCTTGTGATATCGAGCTGTTGTTGTTGATAAGTGGCATGGTTGGTGTAGCTAGTATTGTCCTTGTTTTGGTGTATCGTTACAGGATGATCAAAACTTTTGACAGGATCAATGAGATGGTGGATGATGTCATAAGAGGGAATTTTGACGAAAAAGTCTTTGATGAAATTAGAAACAGGCATTATCACAGTGAATCCAGTCCGTAACAATACGCTGGTTCTGGTAGAGCATCTTTTCGATCAATATGAGCCGCTTGCGTTGCAAAAGGGACTGTATATGAAACGGGAAGTGTGCGGCGGTACAGACAACTGTTTGCATGGGGCAGTGTATGATGATAAGTGGACCGCGGAAGCAGTTGGAAACATTGTGGATAATGCCATCAAATATACACAGATAGGTGGTATTACAATATCAGTTCAGCCATATGAGCTGTTTTGCAGTATTGAGATTACAGATACAGGAATTGGCATAGCAGAAGAAGAGCTGTCAAAGATATTTCAACGGTTTTATCGATCGCAGTCTGTAAGCCAGACACAGGGGATCGGGATTGGTCTTTATCTGGCGAGAGAGATTATTGCAGCTCAAAATGGATATATCAAAGTTGTCTCCAAATCGGGACAGGGAATGAAATTTTGCGTGTTTTTACCGAAAGGGATATGATATTATCAGAAAGAAGAGAGGAAATACGATACATGCTTGTGGAACTAAGGATGAAACTAGAATCAGACAATCCGGCATTTGGATATTATCAGTCATCCAATATGCAGGGGGTATTGATGGAACGGATTAATACAGTTTATGCGGAACAATTACATAAACAAGGCATAAAACCATACAGTCAATTTCTCTTAAACGGAGAAGAAAAGGAATGGATTGTAAAGACTTGTACACAAGAGTCCTATCAAGAGGTGATTTTACCTTTGTTGGATGCGAAATTTACAGCGGAATGGATACAACGTGAAACGCATAAGACACCACAGGAAATTATGTCGCTTCTTAAATATCTTATTGTTAAATCAGGTATCCACGCAAAAGAAGCAGATTGGAACTCTTACGATGAGATGAATGAGAAAATAATTAGAGACTTAAGGTAGGAGAAAATAGGATGAAAAAGATGAAAAATGACAGCCTGAGCAAGTTTATCAGCCTTATACTGCGTCATCATCCAGAGGCGGTGAATATCCAGCTCGATGAGCATGGTTGGGCGGATGTGGAAGAACTGATAGCCGGCATCAAAAAGACTGGAAAACGAATCAACAGAGAGCTTCTCGAGGAGATAGTTCGGACAGATCAGAAGCAGCGCTATTCATTTAATGAAGACAAGACATTAATCCGTGCAAATCAAGGGCATAGCATCTCAGTGGATGTCGAATTAAAGGAACTAGAGCCACCGGCGCTCTTATATCATGGCACTGCTGTAGGTTTTCTTGACAGCATTCAAAAAGAAGGTCTCAAACCAATGGGGCGGCTGTATGTGCACTTGTCAAAAGATGTCGAGACAGCCCTCAATGTGGGCAGGCGCCACGGCAAACCTGTTGTGCTCAAAATCCGCAGCGGTGACATGTACCGTGATGGTCAGCTGTTTTATATGTCTGAAAATGGTGTATGGCTGACGAAGAGGGTAGATACGAAGTATTTTCAGCAGATGACTATATAAAGTATAGGTGACAGTTTGGTGTTATGCTGAACTGGCACCTTACTTTTTTTATTTAAAATAAAAGAATTTTGCAAAATGAGTTGACAAAAATGTCGAAATACGGTAATATATCATTTGTTCGCGGAAGTGCTGGAATTGGCAGACAGGCAAGACTAAGGATCTTGTGTCGGTAACGACGTGTGGGTTCAAGTCCCATCTTCCGCATAAAAACTCTGGAACAGAATATGCTCCAGAGTTTTTTGTATGCACGCTAACCGCCATAATTCCGCGAAGCCACGCCAGATTAAATGATAAAACTTTGTAGAATTTTAGATAAAAGAAGGAATTTTGAAATCTGCGTGGAATATATTAAGTATGGAATCATTTTGTGAATTGTACACAAAACGGGGGTTTTATTATGACAATACGAGAAAACCTTGAACAGTGGGAAAGCGAGTATCTGAGTCCGTATGCGACACTCAGTGCCAGGTCAAAGGGCAGGGATCGGGAGGAAGAGCAGTGTGACATTCGGCCGGTATTCCAGCGGGATCGGGACAGGATTCTGCATTCCAAATCATTTCGTCGTCTCAAGGATAAGACACAGGTTTTTTTGTCACCGGAGGGGGATCACTACAGAACGAGACTGACACATACACTTGAGGTATCGCAGAATGCGCGGACAATCGCGCGGGCATTGCAGCTCAATGAAGAACTGGTGGAGGCGATCGCACTGGGACATGATTTGGGACATACACCTTTTGGTCATGCAGGAGAGCGTGCACTCAATGAAATCTGTCCATATGGGTTCAAACATAATGAACAGAGTGTTCGTACAGTGGAGCTTCTTGAGAAAGACGGGGATGGACTGAATCTCACGTGGGAGGTTCGGGATGGGATGCGCAATCATCAGACATCGAGTATGCCGGCGACGCTCGAGGGCAAAGTAGTGCGCTTCTCGGATAAGATCGCATACACATATCATGACATGGACGATGCTGTCCGGGCAGGAATCCTAAAGGCGCGGGACATTCCTAGAGAAATCGGGGAGATTATCGGATACAGTCCGCGCGAGCGTCTCAATAATTTTATTCATGATATTGTGACGCAGAGCAAGGGGACAGATGATGTGCGCATGTCCGATGATGTGGAGCTTGGGATGCGCAATCTAAGGCGGTTTATGTATGATAAGGTATACAGCAATCAGGTGGCAAAGTGTGAGGAAAAAAAGGCAGTTTCCCTGGTCAAGACCCTGTATGAATACTATATGAGGCACACGGATGAGCTGCCTAAGTTTTTCGTGGAGCTGGGATTGCAGGGGGAGCCGCGTGAGAAGGTGGTCTGTGATTATATTAGTACGATGACAGACCGCTTTGCGATTTCGCTGTATGAGCAATTATATGTGCCGAAATTCTGGATGGGGTAATAGGGCTGTTATCGGTATTGTGGTAGAGAAAGAGAGTTGGATATAGATGTTTTATCCAGAGGAATTGATCGAGGAAGTCCGGCAGAAAAATGATATTGTCGATGTGATTTCCAGTTATGTGTCACTGCAAAAAAAAGGCAGTAACTATATGTGCTGCTGCCCTTTTCACGGGGAGAAGACGCCCTCGTTTTCGGTGAACCGCGCGCGGCAGATCTATAAGTGCTTTGGCTGCGGCGAGGGTGGCAATGTGATCACTTTTGTGATGAAGTATGAGAACTGTACATTTCCCGAAGCATTAAAAATGCTTGCGGAGAAGGCGGGGGTGGAGCTTCCGCAGGCGGAGTACTCAGAGGAGGCCAGGCGGCGTGAGAGCCGGCGTCAGAGACTGCTCGAGGTCAACAAGGAGGCAGCGAAATTTTATTATATCCTTCTTAGGAATGGACAGGGAATCAAGGCAAAGGAATATCTGGACAAGCGTCGGCTCTCCGATGAGACGCGCAAGAATTTTGGCTTGGGTTATGCGCCTGCAAGAGGGGAGGAGCTGCTGTCCTATCTGCGTCAAAAAGGGTTTACCGACGATCTGATTCGCGATGCGGGACTTGCCAAGATGGACGAGCGCCGGGGAACGACAACACAATTCTGGAATAGGGTGATGTTTCCGATACAGGATATCAACCATCGTGTCATCGGTTTTGGCGGGCGGATTATGGGAGATGGCGATGGCGGTCCGAAGTATCTCAACTCGCCGGAGACAGAGATCTTTGACAAGAGTAGAAATTTATATGGAATGAATTATGCGCGCACCGCAAGGACTGGGAATATTATATTATGTGAGGGATATATGGATGTGATCAGTATGCATCAGGCGGGATTCACGCAGGCAGTGGCTTCGCTTGGAACAGCCTTCACGCCGGGACAGGCGGGACTGATCAAGAAATACACCAGGGATGTACTGCTGGCATACGATAGTGACAAGGCAGGGGTGAAGGCGGCGCTCCGCGCGATACGAATCTTGCGGGATGCTGGCATGTCCGGCAGAATCATTAATATGTCGCCGTACAAAGACCCAGATGAATTTATCAAAAATTTGGGACAGGAGGCTTTTCAGGAGCGCATTGAACATGCTGAGAATGCCTTTATGTTTGAGATTCGGATGCTTGAGCGGGAATTTGACTTAAATGACCCAGAGGGTAAGACGAACTTTCACAGTCAGATTGCGAGGAAGCTCTGCGAGTTTGGTGAGGACGTGGAGCGGGAAAATTATCTCGAAGCAGTGGCGGAAAAGTATCATATCGGCTTTGATAATCTCAGAAAACTGGTTGTGAATATGTCTGTAAAGGCGGGCGGCTATGCAGTGCAGGCTGTAGAGCGTCCCAAATCAGGCATACAGAGCAGAAAGACGAACACGCCTGAGGAGAATGCCAAAAAGTCTCAGCGGCTGCTGTTGACGTGGCTGACGGATTACCCGCAGTTATATGCCAAGATCAAAGCATATCTCTCTGCGGAGGACTTTACTGTGGAGCTGTACAGTAAGGTAGCAAGACGGATGTTTGAGGATATTGAGAAGAATGAACTTAATCCGGCGGGTATCATCAATATGTTTGAGGAGGAGAAAGATCAGAGTGAAGCGGCATCCCTGTTTACGACAACGCTGCCAGAGCTAGAGAGTGATCAGGAGAAGGAGAAAGCCTTTCATGATATCCTTGTGAGTGTGAAGAAAAACAGCTATGAATACTATTCGGCGCGTTCCGGTGTGGACCTGTCAGCACTCAGCAAGGTAATCGAGGGGAAAAAAGCGCTGGAAGAACTTAACAAAACGCATATTTCTTTAAATTAAGGATAAAAATAATATGGTATGGAGGATTGACCAGAATGGATGAAAACACACAAGCAAAATTTGATGCGAAATTAAAGGAGCTGCTGGCGGTTGCAAAGAAAAAGAAAAATGTGCTGGAATATCAGGAGATCAATGATTTTTTCAAAGATATGCCGCTTGAGGAGGAACAGTTTGAGCGCATCTTGGAACTTCTGGAACAGAACAATGTCGATGTGCTGCGCATTACAGACGATGACGATGATCTGCCCGATGATGATCTGCTCCTTGTCGATGATGAAGAGATGGATATGGAAAATATCGATCTTTCTGTGCCGGACGGCGTTGGAATCGAGGACCCTGTCAGGATGTACCTCAAGGAGATCGGCAAGGTGCCGCTTTTGAGCGCTGACGAGGAGATTGAGCTCGCAAAGAAGATGGAGCTTGGCGACGAGGAGGCAAAGAAAAGGCTTGCGGAGGCAAATCTGCGTCTGGTGGTAAGCATTGCCAAGCGCTATGTCGGCCGTGGTATGCTGTTTTTGGATTTAATCCAGGAGGGAAATCTTGGTCTGATCAAGGCGGTGGAGAAATTTGATTACAGAAAAGGCTACAAATTTTCCACTTATGCGACATGGTGGATACGCCAGGCAATCACAAGGGCGATCGCTGACCAGGCGAGAACGATTCGAATACCAGTTCATATGGTTGAGACGATCAACAAGCTTATCCGCGTGAGCAGGCAGCTGCTTCAGGAGCTTGGACGTGAACCGACGCCAGAGGAGATCGCAAAGGAGATGAATATGCCCGAGGAGCGTGTGCGCGAAATCCTTAAAATCTCTCAGGAGCCTGTTTCTTTGGAGACACCCATCGGCGAGGAGGAGGACAGTCATCTCGGCGATTTTATACAGGATGACAATGTGCCAGTGCCCGCAGATGCCGCTGCGTTTACACTGCTCAAGGAGCAGTTGGTCGAAGTGCTTGATACGCTGACAGACAGAGAGCAGAAGGTTTTAAGGCTGCGGTTTGGGCTGGATGATGGCAGAGCGCGCACACTGGAGGAAGTGGGCAAGGAGTTCAATGTCACAAGGGAGCGAATCAGACAGATTGAGGCGAAGGCGCTTCGAAAATTACGTCATCCATCAAGGAGCCGCAAGCTGAAAGATTTTTTGGATTAGGAGAAATATAAATGCTGTTATCGGATAGAATGAGGGCTGTGGTGGGGCTGGTGCAGCCCTGCAAAAGTATCGCTGATATCGGCTGTGACCATGGTTATGTCGCGATGGAGCTTGTCAGGAGCAAAATCTGTAGACATGTGATTGCGATGGATATCAATAGCGGACCTTTAGACAGGGCAAGACAGCATATTATCGAGTATGACATGCAGGCATATATAGAAACCCGCCTGTCCGATGGTGTCAGTGCGTTGCAGACAGGCGAGGCGGAGGGAATCATCTGTGCTGGTATGGGCGGAAGACTGGTCATATCCATACTGGAACAGGGAAAAGAGCTGGTTTCTGCCATGAGACAGATCGTCTTACAGCCGCAGTCAGAACTGGCGGAGGTAAGGAGATATCTGCGCAAAAAGGGATTTTTGATAGACCGGGAGGATATCATATATGAGGACGGAAAATATTATCCGATGATGCGCGCACTGCCTGGGGCATTTGGCAGGCTTGAATGGCAGATTGGCGAGAATCTCGAGCAGAAATGCAGACAGAGCGGCGTGTATGTAAATGGCATTCCCACATACAGACATCCATTTGACATCTCTGAGATTTCGAAGGAGGAAGTTCGACGGCTGACGAGGATTCAGGATACATATGGTCCATGCCTGCTTGCGATGGCACATCCAATTTTAAAGAGATATCTGCTGTGGCAAAAGTCAAATTTGGAGTGTATCAAAAGAGGGCTGCTTTGTCAGCCGCAGATGAATGACAGACACCGCAGCCGTGTGGAAGAGATTGACGAGAAACTGAGTGATATAGTGTTTTGTCTGTATTGTTATTTTAAGTGAGGAAGATACCATATGAAATGTTATGAGATCATTGAACAACTTGAGGCTCACTCTCCCACATCCTATGCGGAGGAGTGGGACAATATCGGTCTGCTCGCAGGCAGGCGCGACAAGGAGGTCAAAACGATTTACATTGCGCTGGATGCGACAGATGAGGTGATCGCGGATGCAGTCCGCCTCGGCGCAGATTTGCTGCTCACCCACCATCCCCTTATATTTAAGAAGTTGGGCAGCGTCACGACGGATGATTTTATCGGGAAGCGGATCGTTGAACTGCTCAGAAATGACATGAGCTATTTTGCGATGCACACGAATTTTGACGTGATGGGCATGGCGGATGCGGCGGCAGATGAACTGGCGCTGCAAGACAGACAGGTATTGAATGTCACTTTTGAGGATGATATCTCCAAGGAGGGCTGCGGCAGGGTAGGACGCCTTAGGAAGCGTATGAGTGTGGCAGATCTTGCAGAATTTGTCAAGCGCAGGTTTCAGGTGCCCAACGTCAGAGTGTATGGGGACTTGGGCGATATCGTAGAGACGGCAGCAGTGATGCCTGGGTCAGGCGGCGGTTATATACGCGATGCCTTGCGTGCGGGCGCGGATGTGATGATAACAGGAGATATCGATCACCATGAGGGCATTGATGCAGTGGCGCAGGGAATGGCGATTATCGATGCAGGGCATTATGGTATCGAGAAGCTCTTTATATCTTATATGGAGGAATTTTTTAAAAGAGAGCTGCCAGCATTGACAGTATACAAGGCAGAGATCAAAGAGCCATTTGTGGTAGTGTAGAAAGGAGAACGGATGATGGGGGGAAATAACGACAGAATACAGAGCTTTGAGGTGACAGTTAACGGGAAAAGCAGATCATACCCTGTGGGAATCACCTTTGGGGAGATTGCCAGTGTGTATCAAAAAGAATATCCATATCCGATTGCGCTGGCAGTCAGAAACGGAAAGATAAAGGAGTTGTTCAAGAAGATTGACCAGGACTGTACTGTAGATTTTCTGACACTGGCGGATGATACGGGACACAAGTCTTACAATCGCACGGCGACGATGATTCTGATGAAAGCGATCAATGATGTGGTAGGGGCGGATAAGATCGAGCAGATCAAGATGGAGTTTGCGATCGGAAACGGTTATTATTGTGCCAAGAAGGGTGATTTCGAGATCACACAGGAGCTTGTTGACAGAATTAAGGCAAAGATGCAGTCGTACATAGATAAAGATTATTGTATTATCAAAAAATCCATGCCGATCGATGAAGCCAATGTTCTTTTTGCACAACAGAAGATGACAGACAAGGTGAGCTTGTTCCGCTACAGAGGCAGCTCGAACGTCAATGTCTACAATCTTGACGGCTATTATGATTATTATTATGGGTTCATGCTGCCAAGCACAGGTTATGTGAGATGTTTTGATCTGCAAAAATATGAGGATGGCATGGTGCTGATACTGCCCAATAAGTCAAATCCTACAAAGCTGGATGCGTTTAAGCCTTTGCCAAAGCTGTTTAAATCAATGGAAATGGCGTCAGACTGGGGCGAGAAGCTTGGGGTTGACACGGTGAGCGATCTCAACGATGAGATACGAAAGAGCAGATTTAATGAGTTGGTGCTGGTGCAGGAAGCGTTACAGGAGCGTCGGATCAGCGAGATCGCGTCGGATATTGTGTCGCGCGGCGGGATTAAGTTTGTCATGATCGCAGGTCCTTCCTCATCGGGAAAGACAACGTTCTCACATAGATTGTCCGTACAGCTGCGCACACACGGACTGACACCGCATCCGATTGCTGCGGATGACTATTTTGTGGATCGAGAGAACACACCCAGACAGCCGAATGGCGACTATGATTTCGAGTGTCTTGAGGCAATCGATACACAGAAGTTTAACGATGACATGTGCGCGCTGCTGGCAGGGGACAGAGTGGAGCTGCCCACCTTTAATTTTGTGACAGGAAAGCGAGAATATAAGGGGAATTTCAAGCAGCTGGGTCCCGATGATATCCTTGTTATAGAAGGAATCCATGGACTGAATGATAAAATGTCCTATGCACTGCCAGCAGACAGCAAGTATAAAATCTATATCAGTGCACTCACGACGCTCAACATTGATGAGCACAACCGCATTCCAACTACAGATGGCAGGCTGCTGCGCCGTCTGGTGCGTGATGCAAGGACGCGGGGCGCGACAGCAAAGCGGACTATACAGATGTGGCCTTCTGTGCGCAAGGGTGAGACGGAGAATATTTTTCCATTTCAGGAGAGTGCGGATGCGATGTTTAACTCTGCACTGATCTACGAGCTTGCCGTGCTTAAACCCTATGCGGAGCCGCTGCTCTACAGCATAGAAAAGGGGGAGCCAGAGTACTTTGAGGCGGTGCGGCTTTTGAAGTTTTTGAGCTATTTTCTCGGTGTCGGCACTGAGGAGCTTCCGAAAAACTCGATTGTGAGAGAGTTTGTGGGGGGAAGCTGCTTTAAAGTGTGAGAGGGCTTTGGCAGTCAGTTTTTGGCAGTGCAGTTTTAGAAGAAGTGCTTGAAAAAGTAAGAAAACCATTATATAATAATACGGCAACTGTAGTAAATGATCGCGGCTTATCGAAGTGATTCGGTAAGGTGAGGAAAGTCCGGGCTTCACAGGGCAGGATGCCGGATAACGTCCGGTGGA
>CAJUII010000105.1 GCA_910586405.1 uncultured Lachnospiraceae bacterium | reverse complement strand
CAGAAGATTGACAAGACAAGGTATTTAGTCGAGATACACTTCTCTGATACAAGTTCCTTCCGCTCGGGTTTTGTTAAGCCGTTCAGGAGCGCGAGGTAATCCATCGCTTCTAGCACATTCATGGACGGGTATATGGAAAACTCCTGCGGCAGATATCCGATGATTTTGCGGATTTTCTGATCTTTTTCAATGGGAATCCCGCAGACGGACACGGTACCGCTGCGCTTTGGCAGCAATGTGGCAAGCGTCCGCATGAGCGTTGTTTTGCCTGCGCCGTTTCTCCCCAAGAGACCAAACATCCCCTGCCCGATGGTCAGATTCACATCGCACAAGGCCTGCTTTTTTCCATAAAATTTATTGAGGTTTTGGATTTTGATGGTGTTGTTCATTTGAAATCCTCCTTTCGTGTTTTTACTGACAGGTTTATCTTAATAGGAAAAGTTCAATTTTTTATCAATTAAAATTCAATTCTACTTATATTTTGTTTTACATACAGTTATCGGGATGGTATAGTGGAGAAAAAGGGTGGAGGAATGATTATAAGAATGGATATGGAAGAGCAGCAATTTGAAGAATTAGAGAATTTGGCAGTTATTTTTGAAGGATGTTTTTCTGACGGGGAAAAAGTACAATGTTTTGATTTCCTGAAAGAAATTGCAGAGAACAAATACGATATGGAAAAGATTCCCCAAGACATGAAAGAAAAAATGCGAATGCAGATGATAGATGCATTTGAATGGTTAGAATGTTTGAATGTAAAAATAAAGTATAAGGATGAATTTTTAGCTTATTTCGCCTCCGATAGTGGACAGTCAGATTTCCTCTCAATCACATAAAATGTACGCGCATACAGGGGCATTTTTAACATTGCGGTGTTCCATAATACCAAAAAGTCTTTGGTGGGGATGGTTCGATTGTATGCGTGCTCTTGGCTGCTGGCAGACTTCACAGCCGAATCTGCCAGAAACAGATGGTCCTGATCAAAGCCGACGACGGGCACGTAGTGCAGCCATCTCTTGTCTTTTCTGGACTTGATAAAGACAATAACAGGAGCTCCTTTGCAGAGCTCTCTTTTTAGCGCATTTAAGTTACCGGCGCAGTATCGCACATGAAATCCGTAACTTTCAAGTACTTTCTTGATTCCGCTGGGCGGAACACATCCTTCAGCGTCTTTGAAGGGCATTTTCTGGTAGATCTCTGTTCCGTCTGCCGGAATATCGTAATGGCGCAGCAGATATGCGGCAGCATAGCCTGAGCACTCGTTTCCCTGCTGGATATCAATGCGGTTTTCCTTGCAAACAATATACTCGGAAACTTCGCATGGCGGTGAAATCATTAAGCGGTAACTGCCCATTATGATGATGTCCACAATGGTCGTAATGAGAAACGCGCTGATGCCTGTTGCCAGAATGGCCGCTATCATCCATATCATTGCTGCACCTCCAATTTATTTGATACACTTTTTTAGACAGCATTATCATACCATAAATACACACAGAATACTATAGAAAATCCATGTTGTTTTTGGTATAATGCAAACAACAATCAGCCCTATGGGAGATTTTGATTTGTACTGTCATAAAACTTTTGAGGCTGGTGTTTTAGAGCGTGTTTGAAAAGGAGAATCTTAGTATGTATGGTGCGGTATTTGGTGATATTATCGGTTCCACTTATGAAATTCACAACGTAAAAACCCAAGACTTCCCGCTGTTTCCTGCTGGAAGCACTTATACAGACGACACCGTTCTGACCATTGCCGTAGCAGAGAAGTTACTGGCCCAGTCACACATCACTCCGGCCAAAAGCTATGCGCTTTGGTTCAAACAATATTACAGGCGCTATCCCAATGCCGGGTATGGGCAGATGTTTAGAAAATGGGCTTTATCAGAAAATTTAACCGTTCAAAGAAGCTATGGAAACGGTGCTGCGATGCGCGTAAGTGCGATTGGCTGTGCTTTTGATTCTCTTGCTGAGGTGCTGTATGAGGTCAGACAAAGCTGTCACTATACACACCGCCATCCTGAAGCCGTCCGCGGCGCGCAGGCAGTTGCCGCCGCCGTTTTTCTGGCGCGAAAAGGCTGTGACAAAGAAGAAATCCAGCGTTATCTTATCAGAAAGCTTCACTATAAGCCCTGCATGTCCTTGGATGATCTGCGCGGCACGTATGTTTTCAACAGCCGTGCCTCTTACTCAGTACCGCCTGCAATCCAAGCATTTATGGAATCCAGTTCCTACGAGGACGCTGTCCGCAAAGCCATCTCAATCGGCGGTGACAGTGATACGATTGCCTGTATGACAGGCGGCATTGCACACGCTTATTACAAAAAGATACCCGATGCCATCTATTCGCGTGCGATACCCTGCCTTGACAGTGGATTAAAGGATACGCTGCGGCGCTTTGAAGAACAGTTTCAGATTCCGCGGTAATACCATATAATGAAAATCCGTGTGGCATTGCTTCTTATCAATGCCACACGGATTTTGTATGAAAGGATAAACTTGAACGAATCCATAACGCAATGGGTAAAGAAAAGATAAAAATCTGCTTCTATATGCCGAACGCCCGCCAAATTTCCTCCACCTGTCTGATTATCATTTTTGTATGTTCTAGCATAATACGTTCTTGGGCCTGTTGTCGAACATTTCGGAATAATTTATATGGAAATATAACCTGTGGCGTGGTACAATGTCTATTGTTATGAAATCTGCCCGAATGGGCGTAAAGGAGAGCAAGGATGATGAAAAAAAGAAATGTACTATTGTTCGCAGCGGCGGTTGGACTGATGCTTACAGCCTGTGGTAATTCCAAGGACACAGCAGACGGCGGATCAAACAGTGCGGCCGTGTCCTCGGGCACTGTAGAAAACAAGGCGGCAGAGGAATCTCAAGAACCGCAGGAGCCGGAGAATCTTCCTGATACACAGGAATATGTCTCTTCAGACGGCACATACAAGGTGGTTTTGCTTGAAGGACTCACCCAGACGGACATGCCGCTCTCGGCAGGATTTGCCATGATGGGACTGGATGGCGAGGATTCAAGAAAAGGATTTTCCGGCATTTCTCTAAGATGTGCCAAATCCAGTATTTTAGGAAATTCGGGTGATATCGAAAGCCTTGAGGATTTTGCGGAATATATTACGGACTTGGCGATAAGCAACTCTGGTGTGACGGTGGACTGGACAGATACACAGGCGCCTGCGCTTGAGGGCACGGACCGCAGTATTGCATGGGAAGGCGTGGCAAAACACGGGATAAGCAAAGGACAGGCATATGGTTATTTTGCAGAAGACGCGGACAGTTATATCACAGTAGTTATCGTTGGCAATGATGATGACATCGAGGAAGCCAGACAGGTCATTTCGGTGGAGCTCTTAGACGAAGCGCCTGAGCTGGACGCTGCGCAGGCAGGGACGAAGGATTTTATCAGCAGTATGACAGCAGTCTTGGATTCTGTCAATGGCACCAACGTTTTGGAGTCTTTTAAGGCATTGGAGGATGCCAGTTCTACAGAGAGCCAGCTTGAGGCAATTGTCTTGTCAGCGCAGCAGAGTCTTTCAGGCAGCTGGGGTGTGGAGAACGCGGATGACCTGATTGAGATGGCGGACTGGCTGATGACAGAAGGGCATAATCAGGATGCCTTGGATGTGTTGAAAGAGTTTGGTGCAGACGGGGAGACACAGCGCGATGCATTTGATGCCATCTTACAGGAGCAGGGGCTTGATGAAGGGACTTATATCAGCCTGCTCGCAGCCTATGATGCACAGTCCGCATACGGGGACGGGGCGATTGCCGCATGGGATTTAAGCCGGGTCGGAACCATTATGGGCTTTGGCTACGCAGCCGGATACTGCACTTATGAGGAGGCAATGGACAAGAACTTAGAGGCAGCGCAGAAAGCGCAGGAGTTGTTTGATTCGTGGGAAGATTTTAACAAAAGTTATCTATATGGATATTCCTATTGGTCAGAGGAGTCGCTCGACGATTCACAGAGCAGCGCGGCAGAGCGCGCCGAGCTTGTAAGCAGCATGGAAGCGCAGGCAAACGGGCCGTTTGCTGTGGACTGGAATATGGAGCTTACCAAGGAATGGTAAATTATCCAGCTGCGATAGCAGTTCGATGATGTCATACTCCTTTTTAACCAGCGCGCCCGGGCTGCCGTCATAATAGAGACAGCGCCCAGTGTAGCCAATTGCCAGATTGTCGCCAAAACGGTAACACGTTCTAGAGCAGGGCTGAAATATTATTTTGGAAACAGAATTTGATATTCATGCGGATAATACTCTTGCAGCTGTGTGGTGCTGGTTTCTTTGCCAGCATAGCGCTCCAGCCAGTTTTCATAGTCGGGGTTTATCCAGACAGAAGCATCCTCAAAAGTCACTTGCTTCAGGCAAATCAGTATATATGCCGCTTGATTTGCTCCGCCATCGCCAATTTGGGGAAAATCTGTCATCTTTTCACCATCATAGAGAGACCAGCCGCCGCGGTATTGTTCCGTGTGGGTGGGTAAAAGATTTTCGCTGGATTGGACAATATTTTCAAAGCTGCTCTGTGCGCTGCTGTCAAGGAAATTCCAGAAGAGCTTTAAGGGCGAACCGTTTTTGTCATAAGCGAGCATACAGTATTGTGTTTCTGTGATGGTTTTGTCCGTATGGTTGGTAAGGATATCGTGGACATATGGATATCCATTGTCGTAATAGAGAATGTCTGCGCTTTCGTGGATGATGGAAACGGAATTGCTGGCAGCAGGTATGTCATAGCGGTTGTCAGCTTCGGACGCGGCGGCAGAGGTGGCGAATAGGCCGGCTGTGACAAAAACAATCAGGCAGGAGGCTGTCACCATGGCAGGGGTGGGTTTCCTTGTGGTCATAATCGCCCGTATCCGTTCTTGGGATGCATTGATGCTAAAATTACTGATAATTGGCAGCAGTCCGCTTTTCTTTGCCTCCATGCTAATCAGGCTTTTCGCGTAGGCGGATTTTGATTTCTCGCCATATTGTCTGATAACAAGCGCATCACAGCAAAGCTCGATATCGCGGTTGAAAAAGAAATACATCATCCAGACAAAAGGATTGAACCAGTGAACGCACAGCGCCGCCGCTGTAATAAGCTTTCGGATGGCGTCGAAACGCTCAATATGGACACATTCATGAGAGAGAATATACTGTAACAGATTCAAATTCTCCCAGTCTGTATCTTTTGGCATTAAGATTACAGGATGCCATATGCCATACGTCAGCGGTGTGGATATTTTGTCCGACTGCCGTATGGAGAGCCTGCGCTTTACCGTCTGCCTTTGGAGCCATTTCGCTGCATAAGGATGACTGACAGGCAATGCAGTCTGAAATTCCACCCGGCAGCGCAGATAAGCGGTGACAAAAAATGACGCACATAGAATCATTCCAACACACCAGATTACAAACCAGACAGAGACAGAGGGGGTGCTTTCTGGCGGCTGTTCCAAGGCTTGCATGGTGGCAGAGACAAGATCACCGGCTTTTGGTTTATCCGATACGGCCGTGGAGATACTGCGGTTTGCCAGCGTATAGACACTAAATACGGACGGAACTGTAAATGGAAGCAGCAGCCGTACAAGTACTATTTCCCACAAAATTACAAACGTTTTCTTGGGAAGGCGGTTGATAAACAGTGCTCGTACTATGAGTACTGCAAGGATAATGACAGCCCCGGAAAGGCTCATTTTGAATAGACTCATGCGCATCACCTCACTCCAAATCCGTGACAATCTGTTTTAATTTTTTTATCTGCTGGGCGGATAGTTTTTTGCGGCTCAGCAGGGCAGCAAACAGCTTATCGACAGACCCGTCAAACATTTTATCTATGAGTTCGTCTGTTTTGGCATCCTGCACTTCTTCTTGCGGAATCAGGGCATGACACATGAAATGTGGCTCAGAACGCTCGATTGCCCCTTTTTTGATACAACGCTTTATCAGTGTATACGTGGTGTTCATGTTCCAGCCGGTCTCTTCTTTTAAAACATCTGACAGATGTTTGGCAGTGGTGTCACCCTCGCGCCAGAGGACGCTCATCACTTTTAATTCCGAATCAAATAGTTTGATGTCCATCGTGGTTCCTCCTTTCACACGACTACAGTAGTTTATAAATTTATTCTACTCTTTATATAGAAGATTGTCAATACGGCGATCTCATCTCTTTATTAAAAAATTGAGATGCGGTATAATAAAACCAGTACAGACAAAATCACAAAAAGGAGGATATCAAATGGACAATGAAAAAGTATACGCCATGCCCTTTGGCAAAGTATATCCGCTGCTTGTCTCTAAGGCGGAGAAAAAGGGACGAACCAAAGAAGAAGCAGACCAGATCATATGCTGGCTGACGGGCTATACAGCCGAGGCAATTGAGCACGCGGTACACAGTCAGGTCCCATATGGAGACTTTTTCCGCAATGCACCCAAGTTAAATCCCAACAGAAAGCTAATCAAGGGAACCGTCTGCGGCGTGCGCGTGGAGGAGATTTCAGAGCCGCTAATGCAGGAAATACGGTATCTCGATAAACTGATTGACGAGCTGGCAAAAGGAAAGGCAATGGACAAAATACTGCGGGATGGGAGTGATGCGGCCAGCACAATCGAAGAGTATATTCAACGACAGCCTAAGGAAGCACAGCCCCATCTTGAACAAATGAATGCAGCGATTCGGTCTGCACTGCCAGATGCCGTACAGAAACTGTCATGGAGTATGCCTACTTACTGGAAAAAGCGGAATTTGATACAGTTTGCTGCCTTTAAGAAGCATGTTGGACTGTACCCCGGACCAGAAGCCGTGGAAGCATTTGCAGACAAGCTAAAGGCGTATAAGACAAGCAAGGGGGCAATCCAATTTCCTTATAATAAGCCGCTTCCGACAGAACTGATTACAGAAATTGCATTGTGGTGTGATTCTGGCATATTATAACACTGCTCTCCTGCATATTTTTCAGACTAATTCTGTATTATCTTTCAAACAAGGATTGATAAACAGCGGGATTTTGTTATAATAGAGAAAATGACAACAGAATACAAGGAGAAAATGGATGATATTCGGAAGCAGGAACAATAACAGGAAAACAGCGCAGATAAAGTCTGTCATACAGGAGGTGGTGGCGGAGGAATTCATGCGGCAGAAGCAGGAGCTGTCGCGGATGCAGGAGGAACAGCAGAAACATTTTGATGAACAGATGAAGGAGCAGCTTGAGAAGAATCACAAGGCGGTGAGAGGACTGTCGGATTCTGTTGAGGATTTTCTGGATTCGATGCAGGAGGAGGAAGAAAGGCAGCGGCAGTTGCATCAGCAGCAGGAAGAGGCTAGGAAGCGGGAGCAGAAGCTCTTGGAGCTGGTACAGCTGTATCAGCAGCAGATGGAATTGTTTGAGCAGTGGATCACAGGACAGCCACAGGAAACGGGGGAAGCCGCTAGGAAAGCGTGGCAGCAGCAGTATGCCATGCTCAAGGGAAAGATTCAGGCAGAGAGTATGCTTTGTGCGATAGAACTGACAGGTGTGTCAGGAGAGCCGGTGGATTACCGCCTGCACGAAGTTCTTCAGGCGGTAGAACCAGCCAGCAGGGAGCAGGAGGGGAAGATAGATAGAGTGTACAGTCAGGGGATGCTTTATCATGGCACAGTGATCAGAAAAGCGCGCGTGACTGCGTACCGTAAGTCATAATACAGAAAATTCAAATCAGGAGACAAAGGAGAAAAAAGATGGATACAATTATAGGAATTGATTTAGGTACGTCAACTACCGAGGCGGCAGTGTATCAGGATGGAAAGCCGGTTCTTATGCTCAATTTTGACGGCAGGGAAGTCACACCTTCCATCGTAGGGGTAGATGACACAGGCAACATCATTGTGGGAGAGAAGGCAGAGGCACAGCTTCTGATCGCGCCAGAGCGCACTGTCAGGGAAGTGAAGCGCCTGATTGGGACAGACGAGCTGGTTATGATAGGAAAACGGCAGTATTCTCCTGTAGAAATCTCTGCAATGATCTTATCCTATGTCAGAACGTATGCGGGGACATACCTTGGCGAGGATATTACACGGGCTGTCATTTCTGTGCCGGCATACTTTGATGAAATACAGCGTCAGGAGACAATGGAAGCCGGAAGAGCAGCGGGTTTTATGGTAGACCGCATCATCAATGAGCCGACAGCGGCGGCACTGAGTTATGGCTTGGAGCACATGGACGAGGAGAGTTACGTGCTGGTTTACGATCTGGGCGGCGGCACGTTTGATGTGACGCTTCTGGAAATGTTTGAGGGCGTGCTTGAAGTGAAGGCAAGCAGCGGAGACAACAAACTGGGCGGAAAAGATTTTGACGAGCGGTTAATCCAATATTTGACAAACCGGTTTCAGGAAAAGCATGGTATCGACCTGACAAAAGACCTGTATGCGATGGCGCGTGTACGTGATGAGGCGCTGCGCTGCAAGATTGCACTAAGCACGCAGGAGGAATATACCATACAATTGCCAGTGCTCACGGTGAAAGACGAAGTACCCTACGCGATGGATGAAGTTCTCACGCGCGCCAAGTTCGAGGAGCTGATTCAGGATTTGGTGGAGCGCACGCACGAGCCGATCAAGGTGGTGCTCTCAGACAGCGGTATTTCCGCCGGGGAGCTTGACAAAATTCTGCTGGTGGGCGGTTCCACCCGCGTTCCGCTGGTGCGCAGGGATATCGAGGCATATTTCGATAAGAAGCCGGAGGCGGCAGTTGACCCGGACTACGCAGTGGCGCAGGGGGCAGCGATACAGGCAGCCATTATATCGGGGCTGATCGACGAGAGCAGCGAGATTGTGATGACCGATGTCAATCCCTACACACTGGGTGTTCGGGCGATTCATGGCTATGATGATGAATATATGAGCGTTATTATTCCGAGGAATAAAACGATACCAACCACAAAAAAACAGAAATTTTATACCTCATGGGACGGGCAGACAGAGGCGGTCATTGAGGTGTATCAGGGAGAATCCTCCTGTGTACGGTACAATCACTGTATTGGAGAATTTGTCCTCAAGGGCATTCCAGACAGAGCTGCCGGAAAAGAAGCGATCGACGTTTCTTTCACGTATAATCAGAATGGAATGCTGCATGTGACAGGAAAGATAGTGAGTACTGGAAAGGAAGCTTCGATTGAGATCAACATGCTTGGCACAAAAGAAGAGCGGGAAGATGTCAGCGATTGGAAATCCTCAGAACTGGCAGGGGAGTACAGATCTGCCGTCAGACGCGCAGAGAAGTGGCTGAAAAATCACGCGGAGGACAAGCGGGCGGAAGATCTTTTGTATTATCTGAAAAGAGCGGTCTTGGAAGAAGATGAGGAACAGGCGGAGGAATTTGAGGAGAAGTTATTGTATTACATAGGAGAGCAGCAATGAGAAAAGATTATGAAATTCTTGGCATTCAGGAGGACGCGGACGAGAAAAAAATCAAAAGGGCATATTTTAAGCTCATAAGAGAATATTCCCCTGAAAAGAACCCCGAACGGTTTCAGGAGATTCGAGCCGCCTATGAACGCCTGCTGGAGGAAAAGGATAAGCCCAAACATGATTTCCAGCTTGAATTTCCCGAAGATGATAGCTTTGCATTGAGCATGTTTGACCAGATACAGCAGCTGCTCGAGGAGGGAGATTATGCCAAGGCATTATTAACGGCGCAGGAAGGAATAAAATATTACCAAGAGGCAGAATGTTTTCTCTATATGTACGCGAGATGCTGTATGCTGGAAGGAAAGAACGGAAAAGGTGTCAAAGCCTATGAGAAGCTCGTAGAACGCTTCCCGGATAAGCTTTTTTATAAAAGTGAGCTGGCAAAAGCATATCATATCAGAGGCTATCAGCGCAAGGCCTATGCGATGTTCCAGACTGCATATAAGGAGGGGGAGCGCGAGATTGATTTCCTGAATTTGTACAGTCATTGCTGCTATGACCGGGAAAAATATCAGGAGTCCGTTCAGATTTTACAGGAGCTGGTAGATTCTGTTCCCGCCGAAAAGACGAATCAGATGATACTAGAGCTCTTAGAGGCATACACAGGGCTGTTTATGAATTGTATGGCTGAGCCGTACCCGGTGGAGGATGTGGCGGAAAAGTGCTGTTTGTTTTTGGAGCAGATTGAAGACCAGCTTGAAGGGTATGAAGAACAGATCGTGTCAGTCTTACTGTTTGTCCGTCTAGTGGCTTCCAGAAATCATGGGAAGAAACTTAAAAGATTAGTTGATAAACTCAAAGAGCTGGTTTCGGAAGTTCTTCCAGACAATATGCCAACGGAGATGTTAGATGTTTTTCAGATGATGGAGGATGATCGGTTCAGTGAGCTTATGAAGCTGACTGTAAAAGCCTTTATGCTGCTGGATGACACAGCGTTTCCGAGAGATTCTTTTGATGAGTACGCCTGCTTTATGCAGATGGATGCGTTTCTCTGTCAGCTTGAGGCGTGGCCAAAGCAGCGCAAAGAGCTGGATCTTCTGAAAGAGGAGTATCCTGACCTTTATGAGTGCGGTATCGATGTCTGGGATATGGTGCGCAGATGCACAGGGGAAAACAGACAGTATATGATAGAGGACGTGCTGGCGGAATACTTGAGGATGGAGGCGAAATTCCAGTGCGGGCACTATTATGAACTGTATCCTGACAGACGGTGCCATATAGAACAGATTCAATGGGACAGTCAGGAGGAGGGAACCTTTGTCCGCAAGGACAGGAAAATAGGGCGCAATGAACCCTGCCCCTGCGGGAGCGGCAAGAAATATAAGAATTGCTGTGGAAAAGGATAGTGATTGGAGAAAGGCAGGGGCAGTTTCAGCTCCTGTCTTTTTATGCACACGGGCAAAATTTTCAACTTTCCTTTCATTAAAATTAACTTGCAGAAACGAAAAAGGTTTCTGACAAAACGAGATATAGGGAGGAAACAAAAATGAAGAAAAAAGTCGTATCGTTACTCGTTGCAGCTATGACAGTAGCCAGCCTTACCGCTTGCGGAGGTGATGCACCCGCATCCACTCCTGCACCTGAACCGGCGCCAGAGGAGAAGCAGGAAGCACCTGCGCCCGCACCGGCAGAGAGTGAGGCACCCGCACCCGCGGAGAGTGAGGCAGAAGCACCCGCACCGGCAGCAGACGGTGGAACGATCAGTGTAGGCTTTGCACAGGTTGGTCATGAGTCTGACTGGCGTGCAGCTAACACAAAGAATTATCAGGATACATTCAGCGCGGCAAACGGCTATTTGACGGCGAGCTGGACGCTACGGACGTTTTCGTGAGCCTTATCGCACAGA
>CAJUII010000104.1 GCA_910586405.1 uncultured Lachnospiraceae bacterium | reverse complement strand
TCGCAAAAATCGCCCCTCACTCCTGAATCATGTTCTCACGGAATGCGCAGTTCAGTGCATTCCTGACCCGTGAATAGTAAGCAACATACAGCGGCTAAGTGCCTGTCTAATTTATTTTGCCGTCAAAATGACGTCAGTGTATAATTTGACGGCATTTTGACAGTATAATAATGTCATATTAAACTCAAAGGAGGAGTCGCTATATGACTAATCAAAAATCCAAATTCACCTTGAGGATAGACAGTGACCTGATGAAAAAGGTTCATTCTGTGGCGAAATATAATGCGCGCTCTGCAAATGGTGAGATCGAAATTATCATTCGAAAACATATTAAGGAATTTGAAAAGAAAAATGGCACAATTGACATATAAGCCAAAAACAGACCACCGCCTCAGCGGATGGTCTGTCTCTCCAGAATCATTTTTCGCAGCAAATTATTTCTATAATACACCATCGGCGGCTCTCCTGGAAAACAGTAGAGCATCCGATATCCATAGACCGCCAGTGTGACCACGCATACCAGTCCCAGCCAGAATCGTGTTCCTTTTTGATATACACCCCTGACATAACGGTTATAAAAGAACCAGCACAGAAACAAAATCCATAATGGCGCTGCTGGATTGAGCCTCATTCCCCGGGCAAACTGCCCTGTCAGAATATAAAACACTGCACGCGTCATGCCGCAGCCTGCACAGGGAAATCCTGTCAGGATTAGCTGCGGACAAAACGCATGAAACTGGCTTCGCGCAAGCACATTATACAATATAATCGCTGCGATCGCTATCTTGAAATCTCTTATATCCTTTATCAGTCTCTCCCACAATCGTTTCATTTTCATTCCTTATCGTTTATTTGTGACAGGATCGTCAATTCTGGACGCAGCGTACGCCCTCGAAAAATTAAACGCTCTTATTCCCAACAAGGATTCTGTCTGCTGGCGGTATTTTCGGACCCGCCTCCAATAACGCGTTGTATCTGCTTGATTGTAGATTTCTTCTGGAAGCGCTGGTATAGCATCAAGAGAAAGCCTGTTTGTCAGATAAAAGCTGTCATATGCCTTCTCCTCACTGCACGCTGCAATGTTATAAGATGCAATCCAGTAATCGGGGTGTGCCGCGGAGAATCCAAGCCATCCCACCGTCAGCACAATCAGTATATACCGAAAGAGCGCGAACCTCTGGTTATAAATATACACCAGAACACCCGTCATGACAACCGCAATCATCACCAGTCCCCACAGCACAAGCACACGCAAAAATGTCAGGTGATAACTGGATATATACAGCAGCATTCTGTATGCACTGGATATTGTCATAATATAAGTACAGCCACATATGACAGACAACAGGGTTCGAAGTGTTTTGGAACTCTTGAAATAAGCCATTGTAAACAGCACCATCATAATATTAAATATACACACAACTACCAGCTCGAAGAATCCGCGTCTGGCGTAAGCCGCATAGGTATATCCCGCAGGAAGTTCCATTTTCCCAAGAAACAGCCCAAAAATCTGCACCCCAGAGAACAACAGATAAATGACACACATCAAACCGTTGACAGTAATCGCAATATAAGTGTCCAGATTTGCCTCATCCACTGCTGCCAGTGTCTTGATCTTCTCTATATTTCCCGCCGTTGTATTGTAGGCAAAAAATCCATAGCATAACGCAAAGACAATGACAAGCTCGAACAGGATTCCACTATAAGACCATACGTTCTCAATCATATCCAAGTCAACGGAAAAAGTCAGTATCTCATAGACCATTTTGCAAAATACAGCATCGGCGCTTGCAAGAAGTATCGTGATAAACATTGCAATCGGTATCGCGATCAACAGTCCAATGCCCACAGATCTCCAGATGCGTTTTTTGTCAGAAGCTTCATCCTTCTTTTCTGTCTTTGCAGGGCGAAGCTTCCACCATGCCCACAAATCTCCCGCTGGAGTAAACATACTGCCAACTGCGCCGGAAAGCATCACTGCACAGCCCTTAATATACGCTGCGATGCTCCACGCCGTAACATCCTGCCAGCACTGTATAAACAGCACACTCATGAGAACAAACATCAACAATTTATTAAAAAATATCAAAACACCAGAATCCGTCGTACAGTTCAGGATTCCGGCAATCAGAATACACGTTATCAAAAATACTTTGTTAATGTGCATTTTGGTCTGCTGCCCTTCTGTGGAGCTGCACTCTTGTTTTTTCATCAAATAACCAAAAAATAAGAGCGTTCCGCCTGCGAAAAATGGGTAGGTGATTCCTGAGGTATTATGATACAGGCAGATGGTATAGAACAGTGCATAGAGTGCACTTCCCACCCCAAACTGCTGCAATCTTTTCTTTTTTTTCTCCAAGTTCCTCAAATCCGCCTGTTGTACACTCTGTAAATTGGGTTGTGATTGATTTTCCATATTACTCGTTCTCCTCTCCAGCTTCATCTTCCGCATACTCTAAAATATCTCCCGGCTGGCACTGTAATGCTTTACATACTGCATCCAGCGTCGAGAGTCTCACTGCCTTTGCCTTATTGTTTTTCAGAATCGACAGATTTGCAAGCGTGATGTCAACCTCCTTTGCAAGCTCTGTCAGTCCGACCTTTCTCTTTGCCATCATCACATCAAGATTGATAATTATTGCCATGGTTTCCTTGCCTTTCCCAAAAGAGTTCTATTTCGAATCCGTCAGATTGTCAGATCATTTTCCAGCTTATACTCCACTGCCCTGTCAAACACAAAAGCAAGAACTTTGCTGAATAATCCTGCTATGATAAATACCAGCACCAGCACCAACATCGCAATTGTCATGTAGAGCACCGTTCTTAGCAGACAAATCACAGCAATCATGAAGCTGTAGGTCCCCATCCGCTGCAAACTCACCACATTGTCCTTCACAAAGCAATCCTCCTGCAACACTGTCCGAAACATCTTGCGCAGCTCACCGAGTATCAGTACCGCTAATATCCCCAGCACGAAATAGATTACAATGATCTCTGCGTGCCGCCCTTCAAAACCGTGCAAGCCCCAAAGCACCATGAGCTTTTTGACAAGTCCCGGAAAAGGAACCAGCACAGTCACTACAATTCCAGCAAAATACATAAAATCCAACAGGTATTTGGTGAGTATAATCACAGTTTCCTTCTTCATTGCCTCTTCATCCTTCTCACTTTCTATACGATCTTTTTCAAAATTTGTAGTTCTATATTAGCACAGAAATTATTGATATGCAATATTTTTTTATCGAAAAACAATAAAAGAGGATGTTTTGTCATCCCCTTCTATATTGCTGCTTCTCTCACCGATAAAACCGTTCTAAATTCCTGACAAAAGCCTTTGCAGGTCTATGACCGCCGTTTTGCACCTGATGGTCTGTCTCGATCACATACTCGCTGATCTTGCGCCTGAAATTGGGTTTGATCAGCTCCTGACCAGAAACTAGCTCCACGGCCTCCTGTAAGTCTGTCAGCGTAAACTGCTCTGGCATGAAGTCAAAGGCAATCCGTATGTCACTGTCAAGCATCCGTCTCAGGCTGTTAAAGGCACTGGTGATAATTCTCGCATGATCGAAAGCAATCCCTTCTGATTCCACAATCTCATAGGTCATAAGCTCATGATAATCGCGATATTCAATATGTTCCCTGACCACCGCGCGAAGCAGAGTTTTGTCTGTGGCTGCACTGTGTTCTAGCGTCAGCTCATACTCCTTGTCACAAGTGACAGTATTCTGCTGCTCCTTTTTATGTTCTGCTGTTTTTTGGATGCAAATGTCAAACCAGCCCGCCTCCCCTGCATCGCCGCTTGCCTCAAGATGACTGTTCGCAAGATCATTTTCATTTAATACCGCGATAAAGGACTGCGAGAGAATCCACCCCCTCGGATCACGTCCAATGTCACTAAACACATTACAGAGTGTGAGATAGGCTTTGTCTGTCCCTGTCTCCTCTTTCAACTCTCGCCTTGCTGTCTCCTGTATCGTCTCGCCCTGCTGCATAAATCCGCCGGGGAGTGCCCACTCTCCTTGATACGGATGCTCAGCGCGGCGAATCAAGAGCAGCCTGAGCGTCTTGGTAGGAAGCCGGCGGTAATCAAACTCCTCCGCCGGCTTTCTGCCGATAGAAAAAACTGCGACATCCGCTGCGATAGAGGGACGGTCATACTGGTTGATATCATAGTTATCCAAAAATTGTTTGTCCTTTTCTATTTCGTTCATCGTACTTCTCAATCCTCACTGTCCTCATCAAATGCTGTAAACGCCCCAGATTCAATCTCCGCTGGCAGTCTCAAATCCCCGCGGGGACTGACAGAGACAGAACCAACCTTCACACCGTCTGGCATACAGTTGCGCTTAAACTGCTGTTGGAAAAACCGTGTGTAAAATACCTTGAGCCACTTCTCAATCTCATCATCACTGAATTGATAGTCACTATTCTGACGTACTGCCTCACGGCAGAGCGCATAGATTTCAGCGGGAGCCATGCCATACCGCAGCGTATAATACAGAAAAAAGTCATGCAGAATATAAGACCCCACTGTTTCTTCCGTCTTTTGTGCGATCGTTCCGTCCTCATTGGGCGGCAGCAATTCTGGACTGACAGGTGTGTCAATAATATCTTCGATCACAGCTTTCATCCCAGCAAAATCATTTTCATCCATAAAATGCCCCACTTCATCAACAAGCGTGCGCACCAGCGTCTTTGGAATGCTCGTGTTGACTGCATACATACTCATGTGATCGCCATTATAAGTGCACCAGCCAAGCGCAAGCTCTGACAAATCCCCAGTCCCGACGACAAAGCCGCCCTCTTTGTTTGCCACATCCATCAAAATCTGCGTGCGCTCTCTCGCTTGGCAGTTCTCATAGGTGACATCCTGCACTGATTCATCCTGTCCAATATCCTGAAAATGCTGTCTCACAGAAGCGGCGATGCTGATTTCCCTGCAATCGCAGCCTAAGTAACGCATCAGTTCCACAGAATTATTCTTTGTGCGGCTGGTCGTGCCAAAGCCTGGCATGGTAATTCCAACCACGGTCTTGGGTGCAAGTCCTAGATTTTTGACTGCCTGTGCGGACACCAGCAGCGCAAGTGTGGAATCTAAACCACCGGACACACCGACCACAACGCATTTGCTTCTCGTCGCCTCAATGCGCCTTTGCAGCGCTGTCACCTGCATCTGAAATATTTCAAGACTCCTTTCCCTGCGGTTTTTGGATGGCACAAACGGCGTGATGGACACGCGCGCCAAGAGATCCTCGTTTTCAAGAATCGGTTTTTGACATTCAATTGTCTCATAAGCATACTGCGCAAAGTCCCTTTTACAGCCTGCGTATGTCTTGTTCGCAATCCTGTCATGCCGGATCTTCGTAAGGTTAAAATCCTTGACAAGCACCGCATCACTAAACGGCGTTCCCTCCCCGATCAGCTTACCGTTTTCATACATTAACGTATGTCCACTAAATACAAGATCCGATGTCGATTCATACTTTCCGGCTGACACATATATATATCCGCACATACAGCCTGCCGAGGCAGCACCCAGCATATTTTTACGATACTGCGCCTTGCCAATCAGCTCATTGGAGGCTGAGATATTAACGATAATCTCCGCCCCATTCAGCGCCAGAAGCCTGCCTGGCGAAACGGGCGCCCACGCATCCTCACAGATTTCTATCCCGACACACACCTTCCTGTCTGTGCCAAACGTTATGAGAACAGTATTGCCAAAAATGGTCTGCATCCGCTTCCCATCACAGATTAGTTCTAGTTCACATGGCTCCTGCACGCCGCCGCTGAACCATCTCTTTTCATAAAATTCACTGTAATTGGGCAGGTAGGTCTTTGGCACAACCGCAATCAGGCTGCCATTGTGAATCAGCGCCGCACAGTTAAAAAGCTCATTGTCCTTCTCTATAGGCACGCCAACAAGAAGTGCCGCACCGCGCTCCCCATACTTTTTCGTATACTGGACGAGCTGATAAAGCCCTTCCTTCGCTGTCGCCAATAAATGCCTATTGTTAAAAAGATCTGCACAGGTATATCCTGTGAGGGACAGCTCTGGCGTCACAACCAAATCTGTCTGTGCTGCCAGACTGTCATACACGGTCTGTATCTCCTGGCAGTTTTCGGCAACATTGCCTATATGGACTCTCGGCGAAACTGCCGCAGCCCGAAATAAATGTAATGCGTTTCCCATATGATTCCTCATTTCTCCTCACGAAAATTCACTGATCACCTGTATTGGTCCTACGATGTGCTGATTGAAGCTGTCTAGCTCCTCTGCCGGAACCCATAGCTCCTGATGCAAACTGCTGCCGACAATATGAATCTCAAACTGCCCGACATATGCATCCTCGATCTCAAATCTTGTCACATACCCCTTGTGGTCATCATTATATGCAACATTCCATTGTGATGCAATCTCTGTCGCATAGATCTCATTCAGTACAGGATAGAAAATCGGCTGTTCCGGCAGTCTCGGCGGATATTTGGTATAGCCGCTGTCCGCTATCAATGCTAACTCCTTTGTCCCTACAGGTCTGTACAATATCATTGCTTCCACCCTTCTCAATCCACTGTAAAGCACAGGTTCCTACTCCTTATCGTTTACGATTCCGTCCAAAATATCCTGTATGGAATCACACAATTTTTATCTGACACATCTTCATTGCTTCGAGCGCATTTTGATGACTCTGCGGTGTCACGCCCGCACAGCACTTTTCTATCACACTGATTTCCACCTCCGGCAGAAATGCTTTGATTAACAGCGCATTCGAAATGACACAAATGTCAGTGCAAAGTCCTATCAAGGTAACACTTTCAAGCTCCTTTTGCGCCTGTAAGTACTCCGCAAGTGCGACAGAACCAAAACTCGGCTTGTCAAAAATCTGCATGGCATCTGTCCTGAGCGATGCTAGTTTCCTGTCAATCTGCCATCCTTCTGTATCTTTGATACAGTGTAAAACTGGAAGATTCCTGCCCTCCTGTGTCTCCATATACTTGTCCGTATGCGTATCGCGTGTAAAGATCACGTCTCCGTCAAAGGTTTTGACGACTTCCGCCACATTGTCCACAATCGCTTCTGCCTCTTTTGTCCCCAGTGCGCCATTGATAAAATCCTTCTGCATATCTACAACAATCAGAGCTTTTTTCATCATTATTCCATTCCTCCCGCTTTTTATTATATTTTTAATAATAAGATTGTGCCCCTTTGTATTTTATTTGTCAACACATTTTTTCAATCCTCTATAAATCCTCTATAAATATCTCTACAACGATGTGTCTTTTGACAGAATATTATTCCAATATAAGTCTGCACAATAGACAGATTTGATTTAATTCTAACCAATCATCTGTGTATTGGACTGGCTCCTTCTTTTTTAAAAGCACTGGCTCCTCTGTCGTGCAGACAGTAATGACATCCGGCGCATCCTTCGCTGCGTTTGACAGCCTGTCTTTGTGCTGCTCTGCCTCCTGCGCTGCATTTTCTCTTTGCTGCTCTGTCTCCTGTGCTGCACTTTCTCTTTGCTGTTCTGCACTGTGTATCATCTCTGACGCTTTCATAGAGGTCTCTGCACCTTAATTTGATGCGCACCCAAACATGCCAACTATACATATTAGCATCATACCTGCACATATGGTATTTATCACTCTTTTTTCATTTTTTACCTCCCGCATTTGATATTGATAAACATTGTAAGAAAATCACATGACAACATTAATTGCCATGTGATTATTATAGTACGCCGCACATAAGTTTACAGGAATCCTTCGATCATACATCTCAGCTCAATTTTACAGGAAAATTGCATCATCATTGAATCAGAATTGTATCAAAATTACATCATAGTCACTTCGCTAATAAAGTCCTAATAACTACAGTCTGCACATTCTTATAGAATTATAGAAGCCTATATAATCCGCTATCATAACGATACGATTCAAATATACTCTATCCATCTATCTTCCGCTCCATATACGCCGCCATCTTCTCCCGAATCTTTGCAAACTGCGCATTGGTCTGTGGCAGCTCGGACTGAAAATTCATAAGCTGGTCCAAGTATCCCTGCTCGGACACCAGCTTGCAGCTTATGGGATAAACCAGCTCATACACCAGTGAAATGTGGCCAACCACATTGTCAACAGGCGTCTTCTTCAAGCTTCGAAGCACTGCGTGCTCCTCATAAAACGCCTGCATAACCTCCTGTGTCACCTGACAGTGTTTGAGCTCATACGTGGTCACGTTGTAAATCTCCTCGAGCGGCACGATAATATTAACCTTTAGAATATCAATTTTATCTGCATCGCGCAGCAGGTCTGCAAATTTTTTCTCCCGCGCCGTATACTGCGCAGGCACGCGGTACGCGCTGTGGCACCGCACTGCCTTTTCGAGCAGTTCATCCTCCGAAGCATCCTCGATGTAATCTCTGATTTTTCCTTCTTTGAATAAAATATCTGCGCCAAACTCTGCATGGTCGATGGACTGCGCATCCATAAATGTGCCATATCGCCTGAGCTGCTCAAAACGACCGACATCGTGCAGCAGCCCTGTCAGCCACGCCAGTTCTGTCTCGTCCTTGTCAAAACCTGACTGCACTGCAATCTGCTGGCAGAGACTGCTTACCCTGTATGTGTGATCTATTTTCAGTTTTACTTTTTCGTCTGTCGCGTCATAGTGACTGGTATAGTCCTGAAATGCTTTGATCGCCCGCTGTCTGTTCATTTTCATGTTCAAATATTCTCCTTCTAGCACAATACGCTAATACCAATACCGGTCCCAGCGCCTGATCACTTTTTCTGCCGCCGTCATGTCCAGCCCTGTAATCCTGCTGAGTGCCTGTACAGCCAGCAGCAACTCAATGTTCATCACCAGATCATTGACTGGCTCTAAATGCGCTTTTAAATAGACCGTCCCGTGAATGGTCACATACTGCTGCCTTTCCCGCCGTCTTTTCTGGAAAATCACCGCCGCTGCGCTGCCTGCAAGCAGCATCATGCCTGCTAAAACCGCAAGGCACGCTCCCTTTGCTGCCTTTTGGCAATACGCAATATCAGCCTCCTCAATAAAATACGGAAGGAACTGTTTCATCTGTGATTCGTCTATCTGTCCGTCAGACGGCTCAGGTTCGTAATATCCAGATTTTTCCAGCCATGTGAGAAAACGCCGATATTGATTTTCATCCATTTTTTGAACAAATCCTTCTATATTAATGGGCTCCCCTAAAACTTGTTCCTCCTGCTTTAAAAAGTCATCCTCCCAAGGATTTCCCATAACAATCCTCATTGGCTTTATGTCATGCTTTGACCGCACAGCCAGCCTGCGAAAATCCTCCTTTCTGCCCCTTGTCTCCCGGATTCCCATATAGAAAGTCTCCTGCGCAGTATCAATTGGCAGCACAAAATAAAACGCGGTATCCTGAATACCGTTGTCGTATGTATACGAATAACTTCCGCCTAACACTCGAACTGTTCCTCTGACGACATCGAGCTCCTCAAGCTGCGTCAAATCACTCGAAGCTGAAAACAAGTCAACCGGCTCGCGAAATGCCGCCATCCAAATGCGCCATTCCCCAAAGCACCAAAACATAAACTCCAAAAGCAAAATGCTGATTCCAGCGCACGATGCAACAACCACGAGCATCGTCTTTAACGTTCTTCGATACATCTCTCTATGATACTCCTGTCCGTGTCTTTTTCTGCATCCGCAATAGGCTTATAATGAGCATGTCCACCTCGTTCTCCTGAAAAATGCCAAGCGGCGTATCAAATTTTTCCGAGCCGTCTGACATCACAACACGGTTGACTTTAATCCGCAGTTTCGTTTTTCCCAGTATCAAAATAAGCTTCACACCTTTCGAAAAAACATGGTATTTTAAACGCATACAGTTCCAGTCAACCGGCAGCACATTCCTGCAAATCAATGCGCCATTCCGTGCAGTATAAGAAATAATGACCAGATCTTTCTCGTTAAACCCCACAATATATGGATAATAGTTCGCCGAATATCTGCCTGTCGATATCCTGTTGCCCCCTGCCACATATGTATAATCCCCATAATATTCCTTCATCACAATCTGCATAAAATCAAGCATGCGCTGTTTGTCCCTGCCTGTGCTTCGCTGCGCTGCCATATATCTTTTTTCATTCGCATTCACAAACAGCCCGCCAGCGATCAGCAGTGCGTATGGTCCGCCGACGATGAGCATTCCCAACAGCATAATCAAACTATCTTTACTGCTCATCTGACACCGCCTTCTGATAAGCAGCCTCCGTCTTTTCATCAAACAGCACCCATAGAACCTGCTCAAATAAATCTGGATTTTCCTGCAAAAACTGCCGGACCGTTCCTATCGCAATTTTTGCCGCCCGCTCGACTGGAAATGCATAGATCCCTGTAGAAATAGAAGGAAAGGCAATCCTTTTGATCCCATGCTCTGCTGCCAGTTTGAGTGAATTATGATAACAGTCCGCAAGCAGTCTGTCCTCGTTATGGCTGCCGCCGTTCCAGACAGGTCCAACCGTGTGAATAATATAGCTGCATGGCAGCCGGTATGCTTTGGTCAGCTTCGCCTGTCCTGTCTTGCAGCCGCCAAGCAGACGGCACTCAAACAGCAGCTCTGGTCCTGCTGCCCTGTGTATCGCCCCGTCAACGCCTCCGCCGCCAAGCAGGCTGCTGTTTGCAGCATTGACAATGGCATCCACATTGGTAAGTTTTGTAATGTCTCCCCTTACAAGCTGTATCATTGGCTCTCTCCTCTACATTTTGTTTTTCTAAACAGTCGCTTCATGGCTATCTTCAAAATCTCTTGCATCGCATATCCGATAAAAATCTGAATATCCCAGCTTTTCTAAGATCGCTTCCCCATCTCTGATTTCAACCTCTCCCACATCTGTGTCCTGACAGCAATGTGCAAAAACATACTTGATTACCTGCGCTGCAAAAAAGGGTCTGCACAAATTCATCACTGCCTGTTCTCCGCGATCTTGGCAGAGTGTCCCTCTATACAAGTATGCATCCAGCTTCATCTGTGGCTCATATTTTGTAAAATAAACTCTAATTTTGAACCGCTGGTTTTCTTCTGGCACAAATACATAATAAGAATACGGATAATTGGAAAAATCCATATCGTCATACATGTAGTTCCACCGATAACGTCTACCGTCCACCGAAATTCGTCTCAATTTTCCCCGCTTCATTGGAACTTCCTTCCCTGCTGATTCTGTATTTTTCATTATAATTGCATTTGGATATTCCTCTTTTTGATTTTCTTTACTGTAACTGCACCAGACCTATAGATTCCTCAAATTCTTCTATGCTTTCTGTCCTAGCT
>CAJUII010000103.1 GCA_910586405.1 uncultured Lachnospiraceae bacterium | reverse complement strand
AAGGAGTCGGTGGATATGTGTCTTGCGATACAATTTTGACAAACATTGATGAGAGAAGAACTAAACAGTGAGTATTACTAGAATGTAAGTCTATTTTATATAGCCGCGCTCTAATTTTGCGTACCGAGCATGGCATTAATCTTGCTGTGCAAGTCAAGCCATGTTTTTTATAGCCAAGTGTAGTGAACCACAAGTTGGTACCAGTAATGGTATGGATGGAGGAAGTGGTGTGGCTTGATAGGGCGATTAGGTGGGTAAGGCTGCAATCCAAACCGAGTATTTATTGAAATAAAAAATTTGAAAGATAGGGTGATTATATGCTGCATATATTAAATCAAACAGATACGAAACCATTTTATAAGGTCAAAAACGAATTTCCCTATAGCAGAATATTGATGCGCATTGCTTCATTGGATGATGGAGAGGGACAGTTAGTGGCAGTAAGCGATTCGTCAGATTCTGATGATGATTTGTGTGAAAAACTGCATGAGTTTTTAGAAAAAGATATTTTATGTGTCATAATTGGAAGTTATGTTCAGGGGGGAGAAGGAAATGCTATTTACAGTGTCAGATAATGGAATATTTACGGTCAATTGTGAATTGTATATTCTTGAAAAAAGAAATGCAGTAATGCAGTTTATTATCGACACTGGGGCTGCTATAACGTGCTGTAGGGCAAAAGAACTTGGCATAAATTTAAAAGAAGAGGAGTTTATTGCGAGCAGAGCAGCAGTTAAATACTTGAATGGTGTTTTAAAAGAGACAGGCAACGAGTATGGCAAGGACATATATAGTATTAAATTTTATGAGGTGAAGATGAAGAAGTTGAAGCTCGGAACTTCAATTATACTAACCAATGTGTCGGTTTGGGTTACGTTTGACAATAGATTTTATACTTGCCTTATGGGGCAGGATATACTGGATAAACTATATTATATGCATTGGAGTAATACAAGAAAGCTTTTTATCGCTGATAATGCTTTTGACTTGAAAGAATATATAAATTGTATGCTGAACCAAAGGATTTGATCAGATGTACAGCTTCTATGGTTGGAGGTTTATGAGACATAGCAAAAGACACAGAAGTTGAGGTAAAATTAACTGCAAGGATTTTATGCATAAATCTGATCACGCCAAGAGGACTGTCAGATATAGAAATTGATGAATTTCAGACAAGTTTGAGAGAGATTATGCGCTACATCAAGTATTCAAATGACAAAAAGAAACTGGAAGAAATCCTCAACACAGAGCAGCGATTTAAAAATGTAGAACGAAGTGCCGTTGAAATCGTCAACGCAGTGACAAAATCGAATATGAAGATAGAAGAAGGAAAGGAGTCGGTGGATATGTGTCTTGCGATACAGGAAATGAAGGAAGAGAGCAGAATTGAGGGCAGAGAAGAAGTAAAAAAGTCCTTTATGGTTAAATATAAGAAAAGCGAACAGGAAACGGAAGAACTCATGAAGATTTACTGGAAATAAATGCTAAGGAACTGTAGAAAAATAACTGATGCATTTTGACTTGGCTTTGGTAATCTCATCATGAAGAAATATACTGCGCAAGCTGCATCACTTATTTTCTTACAATTCATCACCTTTATCATAATCCAAGGCTTTCAATCACACAATAGTGCTCTTTGGTCTTTTTGTCATAGTCAATTCCCACCAGCAGTATATCCCCCGAATACTCCCGCAGCGATTCGGGATACTGCTTTTTCTTGATCTGCGCGATCGCTGTCTGTGCGCTCTTGTTCCACTTTAGTTCCACCACAAGCACAGGGCGGTTGGGTTGAGTTTGTAATGGCAGATAAACAATATCGGCAAATCCTCTTCCGCAGGGGAACTCACGAATCGGCTTGTGATAGTACCGAAATGCGGAGATCAACGCGATCGTAATCGTGCAGACAAGGGAATTCTCATCATTGTACTCAATGCCTGAGATAAAATCATTGTGCACGTTTTGAATCTGCCTTGCGGTCTCCTCTGCATCCCTCTCCATCACGGCATTCAGAATCTTCTCGGAGACTCTTATAAACCGCGAAAGATTGTCACTCTCATTGTTCTCCATATACTGATAAAAAACTTCCTGAATCTCTTTATTGGGAACATACGCCTCCCGCGCGTCTGCGTCATACGCAAAATACCCCAGATGAATCAAGGCAGTAATGACTTCACTTTTGCTTTTAAAAAACTGCAAGTCATTTTTGCCGTTTGATACATTGACTGGTATCCGGTTTCCCGAGAGCATCCTGATGATGTCCGCACGCAGTCCGTCAAAATTTTTGTTGATCAGATCGTCAATATCCCCATACGTGCCTGTGACTGTCCAATACTGCCCAAACCGTTTCGCCGAGATGGCCCGCACGACAGAGAGTGGATTGTACATCGCAGTCCCGTTTAAATCATATCCGTTGTACCATTCCTTCATCTGTTCGAAGTCTACATTAAATCTCTTACAGAGCAAAAAGACTTCCTCCTCCGTGAATCCGATATCCTGTGCTAAATCCATCGGATTGGTCATCGTGTACTCCATGAAATTATTGACGGCGGACTGTCCCTTTATGCGCACGATGGGCATGATACCGGTAAGATATGCTAATCGCACATATGACTTTGCGGCATTGTTCTTGAACAATCCACGCAGCATTTCTGTGTATGCCAGTCTGTCAGGACTGCTCTCATCAAGTTCTCTAATGGGATAGTCCCATTCGTCAAAGATGATAACAAACCTTTCGCCTGTCTGGTTATAGATGGATTCCAGCGCTGCTGCCAGCGCCATCTTCTTTGAAACGAATTTCGGATACGCCGCTTTCAGTTCGTTGATCAAACCGCTGCGAATATATTGATTTGGTGCTGCCATGATCTCCTCTGCTTCTTTAAAACAGGCCTGAATGTCTACAAAGATCGTATCATACGCGTTCATATTCTCAAGAAACAGCGTGTCTTTCACGCATTTTAGCGGTTCAAACAGACTTTTCGAATCGGCGCCCTTGCTGAAATATGCCACAAGCATATCCGCCGTGACCGACTTCCCAAACCGTCGTGCTCTGCTGTTACAGACGAATTTTTCTGTGATATCCTTTTTGATCAGTTTATTGATCAGCCTGGATTTATCGACAAAATATTGCGTCTTAGAAAACTCCGCAAAATTTTTATTTCCTATGTTCAGAAAACGCCCCATAGCATCCTCTCCTTTGCTGCCCGTTATATTGGCGGTCAGTCTTTTCGACCGCCAGTATAATTTCATCATAACAGATCATATAAAAGGTGTAAAGCCTTGATAGCGTAACGATAGTGCAATTTATGAATTGTGCGCAATGGAAAAATCGTGTATACTGTCTTATATCTGTGCTGAAACAGTTTAAGACATTTTATGGCGAAAATAATGTACAAATAATGTACAATCAGGAAAGGACACACAAAAATGACCAACCGTCAGAAAAACCCATTGTTATACAAAATAATTCGGGCGATCTTTTATGCTCTGTTCATGATCGTATACCACCCTAAGATCGTGAACAAAGCGTTCATACCAAGGGAGGGAAGGGCAGTGCTGGCGGGCAATCACAAGCATGCGCTAGACCCGATTTTAGTGGACTGCTGTACGAACAGGACGGTGCATACGCTCGCCAAGAAGGAGCTTCACGATGGGGCTTTCGGCTGGCTGTTTCGCGGTGTGGGAACGATTCCGGTAGACCTTCACGCGGCGCACAACCCGGCGGCGCTCGACCAGTCGGTGGAGTATCTTAAAAACGACTGCATTATCAATGTGTCGCCGGAGGCAAAACGCAATTATACAGATCAAATTCTGCTGCCTTTCAAATATGGGGCGGTCGTGATGGCAAAGAGGGCGCAGAGCAGCATCATTCCGTATGCAATCACGGGGGAGTACCGGTTTCGCAGCAGGAATCTTCAGATAAAATATGGGGAGCCTCTTGACGTGGCAAATCTCACAGTGGAGGAGGCAAATACGTTGCTTTACAATACGATCAGGGACATGTTGACACAGGAAATGGATACGCAGGGAAACCAACCAGTGGACAAAGCAGATGTTGTTACAGTAGATGAAAATATAGAAAACCAACCTGCGGACAAGGCAAATATTGACGCAGAAGATGGATACATGAGAAACCAACCAGCGGACAAAGCAGATGTTGACACAGGAGAGGAATACATAGGGGAATAAATATGCAGACAAATCAGATTAAGACACCGTGGTATGCTTTTTATGAGGGCGTCAGCGCGCATCTTGAATATCCGCGGGAGATGTCATTGTATGAGTTTATGGAGCGCAGAACGGTGCCGTTTATGAATAACTACTGTTATGACTATTTTGGGAGAAAGGCGACTTACGCGCAGCTGCACAGGGACATCCAAACCTGCGCGGACGCCTTTTTGCGGCTTGGCGTGCGGTGCGGCGACAGAGTGAGCATCTGTATGCCGAACACGCCGGAGGCTGTCATAAGCTTCTACGCGTTGAATAAGATCGGGGTTGTGGCGAACATGATCCATCCGCTGTCGGCGGCAGTGGAGATCTGCCATTATGTGACGGTCTCGGGGAGTGAATATATTGTGACGGTCGATCTGTGCCTTCCAAAGCTTCGCGAGGTTATGAAAGAGACGGGACTCAGGCAGTGTATTCTGGTGTCGGTGGCGGATTCCATGCCATTTCATATGAAATTCGGCTATTATCTGACAAAAGGCAGACGTGCGAAATCCGTGCCAGGCTGCCTATTTTGGATGAAATATCTGACAAAAGGCAGGCTTGCGAAATCTGTGTCAGACTGTCTGCCCTGGAAGCAATTTATGGCGATGGGACGAAAGGGCGCGGGGAACCTCAGTGACACAGGGCGCCGAAGCAAGGGAGACGATGTGGCGGCAATTCTTTACAGCGGTGGCACGACAGGCTCTCCCAAGGGTATCGAGCTTACCAACCTGAATTTTAATGCGCTGGCAGTGCAGGGAGAGGCAATGTGCGCCTGTCTGCAGCCGCAAGACAGGCTTCTTGCCATCATGCCCATATTTCACGGGTTTGGACTTGGAATCTGCATTCACACGGCGCTGTGCGCGGGTTGCATGGATATTTTGTTGCCCGGATTTGACGCGGGGCATTGTGCCAGGCTGCTCAGAAAGTATAAGCCCAATATCATAGCGGGCGTGCCAACTCTGTATGAGGCGCTGTTGAGGAGCGGTTCGCTTGAAGGATACGACCTTTCCTTTCTAAAGTGCGTCATATCAGGCGGGGATTCGCTGTCTGTCGCACTAAAACAGAAGGTGGACGAGTTTCTGCGGCAGCATGGTTCAAACGCGCAGATCAGGGAGGGTTACGGGCTGACAGAGTGTGTGACGGGGAGCTGTCTCACGCCGCTGCACGGATACAGGGAGGGGAGCATCGGCATTCCCTATCCCGATACATATTACAAGATTGTAAAGCCGCAGACACACGAGGAAGTGCCCTATGGCGAGGAGGGCGAGATCGTCCTGAGTGGTCTGACTGTCATGAAAGGATACCTGAATGACCAAGAGGAGACGAACAAGGTGCTCCAGAGACATGAGGACGGCAGGCTGTGGCTTCACACAGGCGACTTGGGAAGTATGGATTCCGACGGTTTTGTCTATTTCAGGCAGAGGCTCAAGAGGCTGATCGTCAGTTCGGGCTACTGCCTGTATCCGCAGTATATCGAGAGTGTGATCGATTCGCATGAGAAGGTGCTGACATCCTGCGTCGTCGGCATCAGCCACCCTTATAAGGTACAGGTGGCAAAGGCGTTTATCGTGCCAAAGGACAATGTACAGGATGCAGAAAAGCGGGCGGAGCTGCTACAGGAGATCCGGGAGCACTGTGAGAAAAATCTCGCAAAATACTCGTGGCCGTATGCATATGAGGTATTAGAGGAACTGCCCAGAACACTAGTGGGCAAGGTGGCGTACAATGAGCTGACAAAGGAGGACAGGTCTGATGAAACGGCGTAAGCTTACGTTTTTGCTAATCCACCCGGAAATATCGAGGACGCGGTACAATTTTGTTGGTGTTATCGAGAATGAATGTCTGGAGCTTGAGTACATATCCGCCCTGCTGAAAAAAGAGGGGCATGAAGTTGTGTTATATGATGGTCAGGTAGAGACGTTTGGCGCAATGCCTGCGATTCAGGAGACAGAGGCCGATGTCGTGTATATATGCGGCAGGGCGCGGCAGGAAAATTTTATGCTGGAGTACTGTCAGTACGCGAAGGAGTGCGGTGCGGTGACAATACTCGGAGGGCTGCACGCGCAGCTTTGTTATGAGCGCATGTACCGGCCTTATGTGGATTTTATCCTGACTACATTTGACATCTACAGACTTCTGGATATCGTGAACTATGCGGTGTATCACAAGAAGGAGGCACTGGCGCAGATGGCGGGGGTATGCTATCAGTTGGAGGGAACATGGCATTATCAGGCAGGGGAACCGTTTGACATCAGACGCCTGCCAAGTCCGGACAGAAGCTATTTTGACTCTTTCCTACACCGATATCAGTATCTTGAGCTTGGTCATGCCGCTTGGGTGCGGACTGCCTATGGCTGTCCATACAGATGTTCATTCTGCCACAGGAACAGGATGAATATGGGACAGTTAAGCAGCCGCGATATCGACGATGTGGTGGACGAAATCGCGCAGATCAAAGCAGAGAATATCTATATTGCGGACGATGATTTCCTGTATGACACGGACAGGCTGAACCGGTTTGTGAAAGAGGTCAGAAGGCGCGGGATTCATAAAAAATACATCTGTTATGGAAGGGCGGATTATATTGCCCGCAATCCCGACATGATGAAAAAGCTCAGGGATATCGGGTTATACTATGTTCTTGTGGGACTTGAGGCGATTGAGGATTGCTACCTGGAGCGTTATGAGAAGCACTCGGATATAGACGACAATATACAGAGTATTTTGACCTGTAATGAGCTGGGAATCCACATTATGGGAATGTTTATCATCGATTTGGGATTTCGCGCCAAGGATTTCAGGGCGCTTTACCAGTGGATTGTGGAGCATCAGGTGCGGCATGTGGCGCTGTCCATCTTTACGCCGGAACTGTGCACACCGACCTACGAGCGATACAGCGACAGGATGATCACGGACAATCCCTCCCATTTTGACTATCTCCACCTTGTAGCCCGGCCGGAGCATATGAGTGTGAGAAGCTTTTACTTTCATTATTATATATTGCTCATACGTCTCTTTCTCAAAGCGAAGCGGGAGGGGGTGTACGATTTTATTGATTACGGGGATTATATCAGGTCGTTTGTGGCAAATATGCTTCACAGGAAACGCCGCAATGACGATGAATAACATATGATATCGAAAGAAGGGAAAGCAATGAAGAAGATTATACCGAGCAGACTGGAAACGCGTGTACAGAAATTTCTCTACAGGACGATCGGGGAGCGGATTCCGGCGCGTGTGACGCCAAACCAGATCACGCTTGTCGGGGCATTAGGCGGGCTTGCGGGCATTGTCTGTGCCGCGCTGTCCGGGCTGAACAGGTGGTTTCTCATCGGAACGATCTGCGGACTTGCGTGTCATCTGGTCTGTGACGACCTGGACGGGTATGTGGCGAGGACGAGGAATATGAGTTCTAAGGCGGGTGGGTACTTTGACCTGCTGACAGATATCCTGCACATCACGTATCTGATCATCGCGCTCGCATTTACGGGGGTGATTCATTTCCATGTCGCGATTTTGATGGTGCCGGTGTATGCGCTGTTGATGTTTACAGCCATGAATTATATCCTGCATCTGGACGAATTTTTGTTTCCGAGGCTTGGGCCAATTGAAACACACCTGTTTTTTGCCTTGATCTGCATCATGGGAATCGTCTGTCGCCGCGGGGCGGGTATCGAGTTTTATGGATTTACATACAATCTGGCAGACTTCGTTGTCCTGGCGGGCGGGGCGCTGATGTATTATGAAATGATAAGGTTACAGGTACAATTATTTCGAAGGCTAAGGAACTGTGACAGGAAATACGATGAGAAATGATTTTGTATAGAAAGTGATTGCTTTTGGAGGCTGAGTGAATATGGCAGGGAACGCGATAAAAAATGATTCTATTTACATCGTGCTGGTAAAGGCTCACACGGGGCTGGGAAAGGTGTCGCGTGTTTTGTCTGGGGGATATGAGTATTCGCACATCGCAGTCTGTAAGGATGACCATTTTGAGGATTTTATCACGTTTTCGCGGAGGCGGCACTATGCGCCGTTCGATGCGGGTTTTATGCATGAGACGCGCGGCTGTTACTGCTTTGGCACGCATTACAGGGTGAAGCTTAAGGTTTTCAGGCTGCCAATAGACCTGCGCGCAAAGAGAGAGGTTTACCATTTTCTAAGGCATGTGGAACGGCAGCAGGACAAATATCTGTTTAATCTGTACTCCATGGTTACGATGCCTGTGCTGCACGGATTTGTGATCGATGGCGCGCACAACTGCATGTCCTTTGTGGGGAAAGTCGTGGAGCTGAGCGGGGCAGTCCGGCTCGCAAGACCGTATTACCGATATGATATTCGGGCGCTTGATGCATTGCTGACACCGTATCTGTATACGGAGCGGTATTTCTCTGACAGGAGTTACTGGTGTACTTCTGACAGGGGTGCACAGATGCCGCCGGGGTATATGGACAGAGTTTCACTGAGGGAGAATATCAGGCTGTTTTTGCGCCTCAACAAGAGGTTGCTGAGCAGAATCAGGAAAGGAGGCCGTGATGCGGGCTGTCATATTTAATTCGGGAATGGGAAGCCGCATGGGGCAGGGCACCCGTCTGCAGCCCAAGTGCATGACAAAGCTTTATAACGGGGAGACTATTTTTGCCCGCCAGATCAGGATTTTAGGCGCGTGCGGTGTCGATGAGTTTGTTGTCACGACAGGGCCGTTTGCGGAGCAGATTGAGTCGCAGGCGGCAGCGTGCCAGCGGCGCAACCCCAGTCTGCGCTTTATTTTTGTGCCCAATCCGCAGTATCGGACGACCAATTATATCGTCTCGATGTATCTGGCGAGGGCTTATCTGGATACAGAGCTGCTGCTTTTGCACGGGGATCTTGTGTTTAACGAAAATCTGGTGCGGGAGATGCTGTCTGATCAGACGAGGTCGCTCTGCCTCTTTCACGAGGATAAAATTCTGCCGCGAAAAGATTTCAAGGCACAGTTTTGTGATGGAATATTGAAAAAAGTGTCCGTGCAGATATTTGGTACGGACTGCTACGCGTTTCAGCCGATGTATAAGCTTGGAGCTGATGCCGTCCAGATCTGGCGGGACAGGGTTGTCTTGTATGTGGAAGCAGGAAAAAATCAGGTATATGCAGAGGAGGCGCTAAATGAGGTCGCATCTGACATGAACATCTTTGGGATGTCATATAAGCCACACTACATAGATGAGATTGACAATGAGAAGGATTACATCAGGGTATCCATGGAGATTGGCAGATTTGACAGTTCATCGTTTATTCATCAGACATAATCCGTAAAGAAAAATTGCTTGACACCCACCACCTTTTGTAGTATCCTATTAAAGTCGCATAACAATATGACTGGAGGAAGTGGCATGGAAACGGGGAAGCTGATAGCTGAAAATGCAGTGAACGGACTGAAGAAAAGAGAATACAAAGGTATGCTCTATGATTTTTACGGAGATCTTCTGACGCAGCATCAGAAAAAGCTGTATGAAGATGCGATTTTCAATGACCTGTCTCTGAGTGAGATTGCAGATGAGCAGGGAATCAGCCGCCAGGGCGTGCATGATCTGATCAGGCGGTGCGACAAGATCCTGGCTGATTATGAGACAAAACTTCATCTGGTGGAAAAGTTCTCCAAGATCAAGCAAAATATCCAGCAGATTAACCGGCTTACAGATGATGAGCAGATAAAACGATTGTCGAATGAAATAATGGAGGAGCTTTGATCGGATGGCATTTGAGAGCTTAACAGATAAACTTCAAAATGTATTTAAAAATTTAAGAAGCAAGGGACGCCTGACAGAAGCCGATGTCAAGGCTGCGCTCAAGGAAGTCAAGATGGCGCTTCTCGAGGCGGACGTCAACTTTAAGGTCGTAAAGCAGTTTGTCAAGTCCGTGGAGGAGCGTGCGATCGGTTCCGATGTGATGAATGGCTTGAATCCCGGGCAGATGGTTATCAAGATTGTAAATGAAGAAATGGTAGCCTTGATGGGTTCTGATACAACAGAGCTGGAATTGCAGCCCGGCAAGGCGACGACCGTCATCATGATGTGCGGCTTGCAGGGTGCAGGCAAGACGACTGCTGCGGCGAAGATTGCTGGAAAGCTGAAATTAAAGGGCAAGAAGCCATTGCTTGTGGCGTGTGATATCTACAGACCCGCCGCGATCGAGCAGTTGAAAGTGAATGCGGACAAACAGCAGGTGGACTTTTTTGCGATGGGAACAAATCATAAGCCTGTCGATATCGTGAAGGCGTCCTTGGAACATGCCGCAAAGAATCATAACAATATTGTAATTATAGATACTGCCGGCCGTCTGCACATAGACGAGGAAATGATGGCAGAGCTGCAAGAGATCAAGGCGAATGTCGAGGTGCACCAGTCTCTTTTGGTCGTGGATGCGATGACCGGACAGGATGCCGTCAATGTGGCGAAGGAATTTGATGATAAAGTAGGCGTGAGCGGAGTCATTCTCTCGAAGATGGACGGCGATACCAGAGGCGGTGCGGCGCTCTCGGTAAAGGCGGTCACAGGCAAGCCGATCTTATTTGTAAGTACTGGCGAAAAGCTGACAGACATGGAGCAGTTCTATCCAGACAGAATGGCGAACCGTATTCTGGGAATGGGAGATGTCCTCACGCTGATTGACAAGGTTGCCGAGGCAAATCTTGATATGGATGCGGAGAAGGAAAAGGAAATGGCTTCGCGTCTGAAAAAGGGCAAGTTTGATTTTGAGGATTATCTGGAGAGTATGAGCCAGATGAAAAAGCTTGGCGGTCTGTCGAGTATACTTGGCATGATGCCCGGTATGGGAATCAAGGCGAGTGATATCGAGGCGGCAGTGGACGACAAGCAGCTTGCGCGCATGGAGGCGATCGTACTGTCCATGACACCCGCAGAGCGCAAGGACCCAAGACTGCTGAATCCGAGCCGGAAACACCGTATCGCAAAAGGTGCAGGCGTGGATATCGCAGTGGTAAACCGTTTCATCAAGCAGTTTGAGCAGTCTCAGAAGATGATGAAGCAGCTCCCGGGAATGATGGGAGGTTTTGGCGCAGGTAAAAAGGGAAGATTTAAACTTCCTTTTTAATACATTATTATATTAATAAAAAAGAAAGATTTATGAGGTGAAGAAAAATGGCAGTAAAAATCAGATTAAGAAGA
>CAJUII010000102.1 GCA_910586405.1 uncultured Lachnospiraceae bacterium | reverse complement strand
CTTCATGCATCTCGTCATGTGTCAGTTTTTTTTCCATGCGCTCCTCCTATCCTAATACAAAACTCGACAACACCGTGTTGCTGACATCAATGCCCGCATCTGTCAGAGAGATCATATTGCCGTGAAGTGACATCATTTTCATCTGAATCCATTTTTGCAACGCACTACCATATACTTCATCCAGATCTTTCCCAAAGCTGTCTGCAAACTCCTGTTTAGAGACGCCTTCCATCATGCGCAGACCCAGGAACATAAATTCTTCCATTTGTTCCTCGACAGAAAGTATCGTTACAGCCTCCTTCACGTTCTCCCCGACAGTACTATCATCCATCAGCCGGCTATCATACACGCGGTTATTCTGCTTCTGCAAAACGGATAGATAACGCTTCATATCATCTGTATTTTTCCAACGACTATCTCCTACAGTCGAACTGGCACCAAGCCCAAAACCAACAAAATCTGCGGTATGCCTGCATCCACGCTGCCAATAAATGCAGTTATGTCTACACTCATATCCCTTTTTAGCATAGTTTGAAATTTCATAACGGTGATAGCCCTGTGCAGCCAAGATCCGCTTCGTCTCCTGATACATCTGTCTATCCTCGTCCTCATCTGGCACAGGCGGCAGCACATCCTGTCTCTCATAGAGCTGTGTTCCCTCTTCCAGCATCAAGCTGTAAGCCGAAATATGCTCCGGCTGCAATGCGACCACCTTTTCAAGCGTCTGAACCCAGCTATCAATGTGCTGTCCCGGCAGCGCGGACATCAGATCGATATTGATATTGGCAAAGCCAGCCGCCCTTGCCTGACGATATGTTCGCAGAAATTCTTCATACGTATGAATGCGCCCCAGCATTTTCAACTCAGCATTATCCGCAGACTGCAAACCAATGCTTAACCGGTTGATTCCAGCCTTTTTTAGGCATAACAGCTTCCCCCACTCTGCGGTGCCAGGATTCATCTCCATTGTGATTTCCGCCGCCGCATCCATCTGATAACAGTTTCTCAGACAAGCCAAGATTTTTGCTATCTCGTCAGCACCCAGCACAGACGGTGTGCCGCCGCCCAAAAATACGGACTTTATGATATATTCTGTATAGTGTTTGGACTCCCACGCAATCTCTCTCAACAATGCCTCTACATATTCCTGCTGCCGCTGTCTAGTCGCTGGTCCTGAGAGAAAATCACAGTAGGCACACTTCTGTACACAAAAGGGAATATGAAGATACACACCGATCGAACGCATTGCCTTTTACACCTCTTTATCAGAAACTGCCATTTCCATTGCTCTGATCTCACTTTCCACTGTACTATTTTGAATCATCCAACTTAAGTACTGACATAAACGCCTTTTGCGGAATCTCGACATTACCAACCTGCCGCATACGCTTCTTGCCCTCTTTCTGTTTTTCTAGCAGCTTCTTTTTGCGTGTGATGTCACCGCCATAGCACTTTGCCAGAACGTCCTTGCGCATTGCCTTCACCGTCTCCCGCGCAATCACCTTGCCGCCTACAGCCGCCTGTATGGGAATCTCAAACAGATGCCGTGGAATCTCATCCTTGAGTTTCTCACACATCCTTCGGCCTCTGTCATAGGCAGACTGCTTGTGCACTATAAAAGACAGCGCATCGACTTCCTCCTTGTTGATGAGAATGTCCAGCTTGACAAGCTCAGACTGCTCGTAGCCTTTGATGTCATAATCGAAGGACGCATAGCCTCTCGAGCGCGACTTAAGCGCATCAAAAAAGTCATAAATAATCTCGTTTAATGGAAGCTCATACCTTAACAGCGCCCGCGTTTCCTCCACATACTCCATACCGAGATAACGTCCGCGCCGCTCCTGGCAAAGCTCCATAATCGAACCAATAAATTCTGTCGTGACCATAATTTCTGCTGTGACAATCGGCTCCTCCATGTAGTCAATCTCCGACGGGTCTGGCAGATTGGACGGATTGGTCAGCTCCACCACCTCTGCGTTTGTCTTGTAAACCTTATAGACAACACCCGGCGCCGTCGTCACGAGATCAAGATTGTACTCACGCTCCAGACGTTCCTGTATGATTTCAAGATGAAGCAGCCCTAAAAATCCACACCGGAAGCCAAACCCCAGCGCGATTGAAGTCTCCGGCTCATAGAACAGCGACGCATCATTTAATTGTAGTTTTTCCAGTGCATCTCTCAAATCAGGATACTTTGCGCCGTCTGCGGGATAAAGTCCACAGTACACCATAGAAAGCACTTTCTTGTATCCCGGAAGAGGCTCTGCACAGGGATTCTCTGCATCTGTAACCGTATCGCCGACCGCGGTGTCTTTTACATTCTTGATCGATGCTGTCAGATAGCCTACCATTCCGGCAGAAAGCTCCTCACAGGGTATAAACTGTCCTGCGCCGAAATACCCAACCTCCACGACATCGGCAGACGCACCTGTCGCCATCATCTTTATCTTGGTTCCTTTGGAAACACGCCCTTCCATAATGCGGCAAAAGACAATAACCCCCTTGTAGGAATCATAGAGGGAGTCAAAGATGAGCGCCTTTAACGGATTGTCCGTGCTGCCCTTGGGCGCAGGTATTTTGGCGATAATCGCCTCCAGCACATCCTCTATCCCCACACCGTTTTTGGCTGATATCAACGGCGCATCCTGCGCCTCGATACCGATGACATCCTCAATCTCATTTTTCACCCAGTCAGGACGTGCACTCGGCAGATCTATCTTGTTAATGACTGGAAATACATCAAGGTCATGATCTAGCGCGAGATACACGTTTGCCAATGTTTGCGCCTCAATTCCCTGCGCCGCGTCCACCACTAGGACTGCTCCGTCACATGCTGCCAGCGCACGGCTCACTTCATAGTTAAAGTCAACATGTCCCGGTGTGTCAATCAAGTTCAAAATGTACTCATTTCCGTCCTGCGCTCTGTATACAGTGCGGACAGTCTGCGCCTTGATCGTGATTCCCCGCTCGCGCTCTAATTCCATATTATCAAGAATCTGATCCTGCATCTCACGGCTGGTCAAGAGTCCCGTCTTTTCAATAATTCTGTCTGCAAGCGTGGATTTACCGTGATCGATATGCGCCACAATGCAGAAATTTCTGATTTTACTTTGATCGATTGTTGACATTTTATCTATCTCCTCCTACTTTTTCTGAATCCCATAGAGATCGCGAACATCAATGCTGCAAGCAACGCCATCCAGACGCCCATTGGGATATCATCAATATCAAAACATCTGACATTGATCCACATCTGATTGATCGCCTTGTTTGCATCCGCATCAAAATACCGCATGATCGCCGCTCTGTCTATGACATCCTGCGGCGGATACTGGCTGTATAGCTGCCTGCCCATCTGGCTGACAGTCGATTGCAGGATATAATGCGCATCACTGTTGTCTCCGCTAAAAAAATAACCAACTGGATATTCTAAAATTTCCTCTTCGCCGTCGACACCGTAGCACCATTTCAAGTATTCATAGATGGTATCATCCTGTGCATTTCCAGCGATTGATGAAGTGTAGCCGATATAGTACATATTTCTCACAGCGCTGTCTGTCCTTGATAAATAATTGACAAACGCTTCTGCTGCGTGCTGCTTGTCCGCATCCCCACGAATACCGTTTTTGAGCATCACCCATCCGTCAAACCAGAGATTTGTGCTCTCCTTGGGCACAGCAAATCTCAATTCAAAACCATCTTCATCCGCCTGGTCCATCGCATATACCGCATCTCCTGACCACTGGTAATTTGCCACAATCTTCCCTGTGATCATATCTGCCTTACCGCTGTCTGTCTCAAGAGAATATACATTGTCCATTAATTGATTTAATAGCTCCTGCGCCTGGTCAATTGTCTCTGGCCGCACATCATTCATTATGTCAGCCAGCTGGTCATGATACGTGTCCGAGCAACGAAGCGCTTCATCTGTCAGCTCATCCGCCTTCAAAATTCCCAGTGCTGCAAAATAGGAATCACGCACATTATCCTTCAATGTAATCTGCCTGCTGAACTTGGGATTGCCAAAGATTTCCCATGTAGCTGCCTCCTCCTCTGTCACAAGCGCCGGATTGTACAGCACCCCTGTGACGCCCCACATATAGCCTGCGGCGTAGTCACTCCAGTACACACCGTCAATCTCATTTGACTCCAGCGTTTTCTGGATATAAGGAGACACATTTCGAATGTAATAATTGTGTACATCCTGTGTGTCATAAAAATGGTCTGAGTAGGGCACAAGTCTGTCCTCTGCGATCAGCTTCATGATCATATACTCCGAAGGACATACCAAATCATAGGTATCTCCCATATTGAGCTGATTGTACAAATCCTCATTCGTCCCAAAGCAGGAGTACTCAACCCGCACTTCCCTGCCATAAGTCTCCTTGTACCACTCCTCAAAATCCTCATACAATGGCTTCTCTCCAAAGATCACAGCGCCATTTTCAAGCTCGATCGCTTCCTCCGCATCCCACTCGCCAAGGTCGATATACTCCTCCCAACTGCACACGCGCAGCACGACAGGCTCCTCGTCTGCATACACCGTCCGCCCCAGCATCCCGCACAATACAACGATCCCTGCCGCAGCAAACGAATGCATTCTCTTAGTCTTTCTCATTTCCTGCACCTGCCCTCTTGCCGTTTTTGTCACTCCGATTCCCTGTCATATTCATAAACATTACCATCAATACCACAACGACAAATATAATCGTCGATAGCGCCCACAGCGCTGTCTTGATCTCTGTCTGTGAACCTCTCGTCGCGTTCACCACATATGTGCTGATGGTGTCAAACGTCGCAGGCTTCGTATAGCTCGTGATAAAATAATCATCCAGCGACAGTGTGACCGCCAGCGCAAACCCGGATACAACGCCGGGAAAAATCTGCGGCAGCACCACACGTCTCAGCGCCACCGCCGGGGATGCCCCCAGATCTAATGCCGCTTCATAGAGACTGTTGTCCATCTGTTTTAATTTAGGCACCACCGACAGATACACAAAAGGCGCCTCCAACACGACATGACCGATCAGCAATGAGAGAAAGCTGCCCTTATCCACGCCGCATACGCCTATCAAAAGAATACACAGTGAGAAAGCTGTCACCACCTCCGCATTGACAACCGGAACCTGATTCAACGCCCCCACCACAGCATTCCCAAAGCGCCCCGAATAAAAGACCCCCACGGCACCCAGCGTGCCAAGCACTGTCGAGACGAAAGCAGAGCCAATCGCAAGCACCAGCGTCCCCAAGATCATTGCCCGCAAATCAGGTTTGGTGAACAATGTCTCATAATTCTTCAGCGTAAACCCATGAATCGCCCCGATATTTGCGGAATCTGTAAAACTGTACACTGCCAGCACAAAAATAGGCAGATATAACAATAGAATCATCAACGCCAGAAATGCCCTGCCAAAAAACTGTTTCATGATCCAAGCACACCTCCTCTGCTGCTGCCCGCATCCTCGTCCGCATAGCGGTTTGTGAACAATGTAAACAGCAAAATAATCACCAAAAGAATCAGTGCGATCATCGAGCCATTATGCCAGTCATACGCACTGAAATATGCACCGATCAGACTGCCCATGATATAGGTGCTATTGTATAGCATATCCAAAACAACATAATTTGTCATGGACGGCAAAAACACCATCACAATACCGCTGATAATACCCGGAACTGACAGTGGAAATGTTACTTTCAGAAAAGTCTGGACAGTGTCCGCCCCAAGGTCTGCTGACGCTTCTAACAGGCTGTTATCCAGCTTTAACAGCGTCGTATAGATCGGTAAGATCATAAACGGCAGAAAATCATACGTCATCCCAATCAGGGTATTCAAAAAAGGGTGATATGCTAGATTTCCCTCTATCACCGTCAATATTTCCTTGAGCGCTGTGATTCTGAGTGTAAAATTTATCCACATGGGCATCACAAAAATCATGAGAATCACCGATTTGTGCTTCATTTTACTGCGCGCCAATATATATGCAATCGGATATGCCAGCAGCAGACATGCACAGGTGGTAGACACCGCAATGCCAAGACTATAAGCAAGCGTGCCGATTGTGTTCGGACTCGAAAAAAAGCCCGTGAGATTTTCAAGGGTAGGTTTTCCCTCCCCGTTTGTGAATGCATAGTATATAATTACCACCAGAGGCGCCAGCACGAAGCAGACCAGAAACAGACCATATGGTATGCAGAGCTGGGATCTCTGAAAACGAAATCGATTCATCTAGTAACCTCCTCCAGTATCGTTTGGCAGTCTCCTGCGCTATTTTTTCAAAGCATAGTGAAACTTCTCCTTCGGGATTTGTAAGCTCACGTAATCATCCATATTCCAGAGGTATTCATCGGACACAATAAAATCCTCATCCTCCTCCGTCCGCACGACGTAACTATAGTGATCCCCCTTGTAAATCAAATTGATAATGTGACCCCTTAAAATCCCCGCCTCTTTGTCGTCACTCATGGTAATATCATCTGGTTTCACAGACACAATCACCTTGATGCGGTCAGGTTCAATCACATCGCCGTGTGCATCGACCAGAACGCCGTCCGTGTTAAACGCCGCCCCTGCGATGAGAGCTGCGATGTCACAATCCAGCATTCCCCCGAGAAAACTTAGCTTGTACTCCTTGTCCACCCCGGACTCAATGCGGTTTATGGTATTTTCCGCCAACATGATGTGTATCCCCTCCGGCTCAATGTACAAGCCCACCACAGCATTCAGCTCCGCCTTTCGGGTAGACTGCACCACAATCTCATTCTTGCCGGACTGTACGATAATCTCATAGTGCACCCCCTTAAATATCACCGAGGTCACGATACCTCTGATAATTCCCCGTTCCGGTGCCGTAATAGTCACATCTTCAGGCCTTACCACTGCATCAATCATCGTGCCGTGTTCGACATCATCCACACACTCAAACTCAGCACCGCAGAATCGTACCCTGCACTTGCCTGTCATGATACCGTTAAAGATGTTACTATCCCCGATAAAATCCGCGACAAAAGCGTTTGTTGGCTCATTGTAGATATCCTCCGGCGTTCCAATTTGCTGAATTTTTCCCTCTGACATCACAACGATCTTGTCCGACATGGTAAGCGCTTCCTCCTGGTCATGCGTCACATAGATAAACGTGATGCCAAGCTTCTCATGCATCCCCTTTAACTCCAACTGCATTTCCTTGCGCATCTTTAGGTCCAATGCGCCCAACGGCTCGTCTAACAGCAAAATTTCCGGTTCGTTTACAATCGCTCTCGCGATCGCGATACGCTGCTGTTGTCCGCCCGACAATGTCTGAATCCCTCTATTCTCAAAATCCTCAAGGTCTACCATCTCCAATGCCTTCTTGACTTTTTTAATGATATCCGACTTTGGCAGTTTCTTTAATTTCAATCCAAACGCAACATTTTCAAAGACATTCAAGTGCGGGAAAAGCGCATATCGCTGAAAAACAGTATTAATAGGGCGCTTATTCGGCGGCAGATCTCGGATATCCTCACCATTTAACAGCAATTCGCCCTCCGTCGGCTTGTCAAAACCTGCAATCATACGCAGCGTTGTGGTCTTGCCACACCCCGAAGGTCCCAGAAAAGTGACAAACTCTCCCCGCTGTATTGTCAAATTAAAATCATCCACCACACGAAAGCCGTCATCAAAGGTACGGCTGATATGCTTTAATTCTATAATATTTTCCCTTGCGGTATTTCTGTCCAACGCCAGTCCTCCTCATAAACTGTATCTAATGTCCTAGTATCTAACTATACGATAGTGAGCTTGCAGTGCCCGTCATCCAATAACTTTACGCATCACTTTGTAGTGTATCATATCCTTGCTATAAATGCTACTAAAAATTTGACAGCTACCGTTCACAGCCACCGTTCATTTAAACGTCTGTTGCCTTCCGCGGACATTTTCCTTTGGACGACCGTGTGCACAAAAAAGACACGCCTCGAAACGTGTCTTTTGAACTCGATGCCGCGCAGAATTTACTCCGCAGAAATCGCCTCTATATACTGCGCGCCCAGCTCAGCTACGGTGCCGTCTGCAAGCATCGTGTCAATCACGGCGTTAATCTTGTCAAGCAGCTCTGTGTTTCCTTTCTTTACTGCGATTGCGTACTCCTCCGACTCAAATGCAGCGGCGTCCTCCACAATTTTCAAGCCCTCATTATCACTTACATATTTCTGTGCTGTCGCAGAGTCAAGCACAACGACATCACACTTTCCATTTATGAGTTCCATGATGGCATCTGTGCCCTTTTTGAATGCCTCATATGGATACCCCATGTCTTTCACACAGATTTCTCCGGTATAGCCCTGAATGACACAGATTTTCTTGTCTGCCAGATCTGCTGCCGATGCAATATCGGAATCCTCCTTCACGATCATTACCTGCGTCGCTGTGTAGTAAGGCGTCGAGAAATCAGCCTCCTCTATTCTGTCCTCTGTCACGGTCATACCTGCAATTGCCGCGTCGATCTGACCGTTCTGCAAAGCGATTAACAGCGACTCAAACTCCATGTTCTCTACTTTTGCTGTCATACCATTCGCCTCTGCGATATTCTTCGCAATCGCCATATCAATACCGTCATACTGGTCAATCACGCCGCTGCTTGTCACATACTCAAACGGCGGAAACTCCGCGTTTGTCCCAAAAATCAGCGTGCCGCCTGCTGCCGGGGCTGCATTCTCTGCGTCTGCCTCCCCCTGTTCTCCTGTTGCATTTGCATTCTCATTCTGTGCCACTGCCGTGGTGTCTTTTACCTCGCCGGGCTCTGCGCTCTTTCCACACGCAGTCAATGACGCTGCCATCATAACCACAGTGAGCACAAGCGCTGCCGCTTTCGTTGCTTTTTTCATACTGAATCCTCCTCTAATTTTTGAAAATTATCTATATATTAAGCCAAGTGGCGTAATAACACCGTATTCGGTTATGATAAAACTTTGCTCAGAAACAGCTTTGTCCGCTCATTTTTGGGATGGTTAAATACCTCCTCCGGCGTACCGCTCTCCATAATCACACCCTGATCGACAAAGAGCACCCTTGTTGCGACTTCCCGCGCAAAGCCCATTTCATGTGTGACAATCACCATCGTCATGCCGGATTTTGCAAGGTCCTTCATCACATCGAGCACCTCCCCCACCATCTCTGGGTCAAGCGCCGAGGTCGGCTCGTCAAACAGCATAATCTCTGGATTCATGGCAAGCGCCCTCGCAATGGCAACACGCTGCTTCTGCCCGCCGGACAACTGCGCCGGATACGCCTGCGCCTTTTCTTCCAGATTGACGCGCTTTAAGAGTTCAAGCCCTCTTTTCTCAGCCTGTTCTTTTGTCATTTTTTTCAGAAGAACCGGCGCCAGCGTGATATTTTCCATGATGGTCAGATGCGGAAACAGGTTAAACTGCTGGAAAACCATGCCCATTTTCTGCCGGACTTCGTTGATATTCACCTTGGGCGCATTGATCATCTGGTCATCTACATAAATCTCACCCTCTGTCACATCTTCAAGCAGATTCAAGCATCTGAGAAAGGTACTCTTTCCAGAGCCAGACGGACCAATCACGACGACGACCTCCCCCGGAGATATATGCTCGTTAATCCCATTTAAAACGCTCAGGTCTCCAAATTTTTTATGTAGATTCTTTACGATTATCATATCTTTTCTCATAGTCAAACTATCCTCCTAACGGATGTCGGATTTTCTCAGCATCTTTTCGATTCTACGGAGTAACAGCGTCAAAATCTTGATGAGCACATAATAAATCACTGCCGTTCCAATCAGCGGCATAAAGGCTATAAACGTGGCGCTCTTGATAAAATCTCCCGCCTTCTGGATATCCATAAGTCCCACATAACCGACAATCGCTGTCTCCTTAATCAGCACGATAAACTCATTGCACAGCGCTGGAAAAATATTTTTGACCGCCTGCGGAATGACAATCCGTGTCATTGTCTGAAATGCATTCAGCCCCAAGGACCTGCCTGCTTCTGTCTGCCCGTGGTCCACCGACATAATGCCGGCACGGATAATCTCGGATACATAGGCACCGGAATTAATACCAAAAGCAATCGCCGCGATAATCCATTTGTCCAAGTCCACCGTGGCAAAAATCACAAAATAGATAATCATTAACTGCGTCACGGAAGGCGTGCCTCGTATGATATCTGTATACAGGCTTCCAATGAATTTAAGCGGCTTTCTCTTTGAGAGATTGCACATCGCAATCAGCAGTCCGATCAAAATACCAATAAAAACTGCCAGCAGCGAAACCTTGATCGTCACGCCGATACCACTCACCAAGAGCTTGTAGCGGTCTTCCTTGATAAAACACTTATAAAAATCCGAGAACAATTCCTGAAACGCTGTCATTTGTCTGCCATCCTTTCTATATCCATAAACCAACGCCCATTTTACCACAAAGAATGTAAAATGAAAAGAAAAATTTTTTAAACGTTCATTTTCTGCCGAAATGGCTTTGCAAACAAAAACATGCCAAAAATCAATCCATTCACGATAAATGACATCAACAGATCTCCCCATGTGAGCGACTGGTTCTCAAATACGCTGGCTGTATAAACGCCAGAAACAATCGGAACGAGATTATTGGTCAGATAGTGCAGTATCACTGGAACCCAGATATTTTCTGTTTTCATATAAGCATAGGCAAAAAAGATGCCAAGCGTGATACACGTAATCTGCTGTGACAGTACCATCAGCAACTGACTGTCCTGTGTATAGTAAAATAAATCAACCGGCAGATGCCAGATGCCCCACACGACGCCGAGCAGAAGCACTCCGCCCCGCATACCAAAACGCTTCTGCATCAAGGGCTGTAGATAATACCGCCACCCGTATTCTTCACCGAAAAACGCAGTGAACCCAAAAAAGAAATTCACTGGAAGCGCCGCAAGCATCAGCCATGTATTCGGATTCTTCGCAATCATGCCAAAAGCGCTGATCTGTCCACTCCAAAGGACTGCGAGCACTGTTCTAAAGAGATAGGCCCCCACAAACAAAACAATACAAAACCATGATGCCCCTCTCTTGTTCCAGCACAATCCATACGCTCTGCGCTTTTCCTTCTTTGTCAAAAGCAGGAGAATCCAGCCCGCGATGCTTGCGCCGATAATAAGCACCTGCTGCACCAGCGTCCACAATGAAACTGGCATTCCCATATAAAATACCATTGCATAAGGCTGAATCAGCGACAACACTGCCGCCCCTGCCAATAGAACTGTCACACAGCTCAAAAATATAAAAAACACCTTTGGAACCAGCGCATCCCCCTTTTGGGTAAACAGCACGCCCAGCATCACCCCCGCCGCCGGATAATACATTTGCGCATTTGGAAACGCGCTCAGGTCATAGTGCCTGCTGCTGCCAAACCACATGAGCAGCCCCATCAAAAAAGTGACACCATAGGCGGCTGCAAGATAGATTTTCAGTCTCTTTGCTTCCTGATCTGATTTCT
>CAJUII010000101.1 GCA_910586405.1 uncultured Lachnospiraceae bacterium | reverse complement strand
GTCATGGGCTCGGAGAGGACACTCTGCTTCAGGTTCTTTCCGAGTTTTCATGTATCGGGGCAGGGACGCGACATGGAAATAGAATTGAATAATTGGAAAATTGGAAAGGTAAAGAAATGATAGAAGTATTATTTGCCGACAGTGAAGCGGCATCCATGAAAGCAGCGAAAAGCACAGTCATATATAGTAAGGTAGATGGCCCTACAGCTGTCTTTATTGCAGGGAAAAAGAGACCGCCGGAAAAGGAACATTCTGGCTGGCTAAAGGGAAGTGCCAGTGATGTTGTCTGTTTTGGCTACAGGCTGGATATTGGCGATATACAGAAAGATATTGAAAGCCATTACCGGAAAAATTTGATTTTTTCTTTGCTAAACATGGAAATGGGGGAAGAAGCACAAGACTATGTAGATTGCTTTATGCAAATGCAGCAGCTAAGAATTTATTTAGAAGACGGAGAAGCCATTCGGATATGGTATAGCGATGCGCCTTACTCCCGGTGCGGTTTGTATCATTTGTGCAATATTTTGAACTGCTATGAGAATGAAATTCATTTGGTAAAGCTTCCAGAATATGAGGTCCGCGGAAAAAATATCGTCTATTATAAAAACTGGGGAGAAGTTGCGGCAGAAGAATTTGCCGTTTTTTTGTCTGGAGAGAGGATTCTTTCTAAAGAAGAAATCCAAATGTATGCATTTTTATGGAATGATCTGGTAGAAGATAACAGTCCGCTTCGTGCAATGGTAAATGGAAAAATGATTGGTGTTCCTGAAAATTTTTATGATTTTATGATTTTTAACAGGCTTACAACAAAACCGATAAAAGAATGTAGGTTAATTGGCGATATTATCGGACATAATCAAGCCAATATTGGAGATTGGTGGTTTGCAAAACGCATACAGCATTTCATAGAAGAAGGGCTGATAAAGGTGTTGGAAGATGCTGAAACACCTTATGCAAGGCTGATATGTCTTGCAAATCAATAGATAACAAAATCCTTGTGGAAATGTGCATAACAGGCGATTCATTCCTCTCCCTTTGCAGGATACTCCGATTACAGAGCAGCAGCATCGGGAGTTCTATGAAAAAGATCATGTGACAGGTGCATTTGCCAGCTATTTTTGTGACAGCGTTTCCCTCATTGTATTATGTTTGCCAGCCTTTGTCATAATTGACCTGTTGTTAAAAGATAAACGGTGCAAGATGAATACCTTGATTTATCCACGGACAGAAAGCTCTCAACAAAATAGTTGGCTTTCTGTTTGCAAGCAAGCGCTATCTTCATTTTTGGATGTCATAATCTTTATCTTATCAATACCCATTGCGAATGTGACAAACTTATATTATAATAATAAAAAAAGAATTTTGGAGGTGTTATATGACAAAACGGAGTGTTTCAACTACGAAAAAAACGAAACCAGTCAAAACTACAAAAAAGGTGAAGACTTCATCGGAAACAGTTCAGTCAGAAGCAGTTCAATCAGAAGCAGTTCAGTCAGAAGAAACTACATCAGAAGCAGTTCAGTCAGAAGCAGAGGCTCAGCCTTTAGAGGAAAGCAAGACAAAAACTGCCAAGACAAGGACCACTAAAAAAACTGAAACAAAAAAACCGGAAAAAGAAGCTGAAAAGATCAAGGAAGAACCATTGACCTCAGAAGCAGTTGAGGAACCAACCTCAGAGGAACCCAAAGCAGAAGCGTACACGACGCCCCGAAGAAGTGTCGCATTTATCGGTTCAGAATGCTATCCTTTTGTAAAAACCGGTGGTCTGGGAGATGTAATGTATGCGCTTCCAAAAGCCCTGATCAAACAAAACTGTGATGTGAAAGTAATTCTTCCACGCTACAAGTGTATTCCGCAGGAATATCAGGAGAAAATGGTATTCAAAGGTTCTTTCCAGATGGATTTATGCGCGGACGGCAAATCATTCTATGTGGGAATCATGGAATATGTCTGGGATGGTGTTGTATATGATTTCATTGATAACGAAGAATTTTTTGCCAGTGGAAATCCATATACAAATCTGATTGACGATATCCCTAAATACTGTTACTTCGCCAAAGCAGCGCTGGCGGCATTAAACTATATGGACTGGGTTCCAGACATTATCCACTGTCATGACTGGCAGGCGGCGCTGGTTCCTGTATTTTTGAGAGTAAAGTTTGTAGACACAAAACTTACCTCTGCAAAAACTGTTTTGACAATTCACAATCTGCGGTTCCAGGGCATTTATAATATTCCTACAATCCAGTACTGGTCGGGACTGCCGGATTATGTATTTAACAAAGATGCACTAAAGACAGGCTATGAAGATGCCAATATGCTCAAAGGCGGACTGACCTATTCCAATATCATTACAACAGTCAGCAATACGTATGCAGGAGAAATCCAAAATTCATACTATGGCGAGACACTGGATGCCCATTTGCGATACCATTCCAACAAACTTAGAGGCATCGTAAACGGAATTGACTATGATATCTGGAATTCGTATACAGATGACAGACTGTATGTAAATTATGACATCACGAATGTACTGGAAAAGAAAAAGGAAAACAAACGAAAATTGCAGGAAGAATTAGGGCTGGTTCAGGATGACCACAAATTTGTTCTTGGATTGATTTCCCGCCTGACCGACCAGAAGGGGTTAGATCTGGTCAACTCGATTATGACGCAGATTATGGATGAACATACACAGATTGTCGTGCTCGGTTCCGGTGATCAGCGTTATGAGGATTCCTTCCGGTATTATGAATATACATACAAAGGAAGTGTATGTTCTAATATCATGTATGATGAGACAAGGGCTCACCGGATTTATGCGGGAGCAGATGCCCTGCTGGTGCCTTCTCAGTTTGAGCCTTGCGGCTTAACACAGTTAATTGCCATGCACTATGGCACAATACCAATTGTCCGTGAAACTGGCGGCTTAAAAGACACTGTAGAGCCATATAACATGTTCTCTAACATGGGGAACGGATTTACCTTTGACCGTTATGATGCCGGCCTGCTGCTGGATGCCATTAACAGGGCGAAGAGCTTGTATTTCTTAAACCGCTGGTGCTGGGACGAAATGGTTCAAAGAGATATGGATAAGAATTTGTCATGGGATAATTCTGCAAAACAATATAAAAATTTATACTTAGATTTAACCTGATATGTTTTTCATATACTTCGCGTTGCCCTTTACAGGCACTGCGAAAGAGACAGACGGAGTGTTTGCTGTTGTTTCTCACTCCGGCTGTCTGTTCTCTAATGCCACCGACCATTCTCACATCGTTTCAAATCTTTCATATCCAAATACATGCTTTCCTTTTTGATCGTATCATATAAAAAAGTTTGCCTCTCTTTTTTGTGCAAGGATAGGGAGGAAAAATTCAAGAATACGCCGTATAATGAGAAAGACAAATGAATGTCCCAAAAGTACAAATCTAGGGATAAGGAGGGATTTGATGGCGTATCTGCACCGCTTGATCAGGAAATTGAAAATAATTTTATGGTAGTGCCTAAGATGTGGCAGGAGGCGTCTGTAAATGGGACAATTCAGAAATTAGCAGGAATGATGGATACGCCGCCAATGATACTGGCGTCTTTTGACGATTCTTACATTATCGGCTTCTGTCAAGTGAAATCTTCATATATTTATGAGGTTGATTACATTCTGGGAAGTAGACGCTTTTATGATTTTATGTTACAATTAGAAATAAAAGTTTCGTAGGCGGTTTATACGATTATGGCATAATATTTTCTTGTATGAGGTAGAAGAGAATGGAACAGGAAGAGAAGATAAAAACTGAAAAAGTAGCAGCCGAAATCATTCAGATGTCAAAGAACAAGCTGTTAGTCAATATGCGGTTTATGGACATGGCGCTAAACCAGTTCAGAATGTCGCCCAGACCCGATCTGACGCCCTTTAGCGCCTGCGACGGGGACGTGTATGTCTATGACCCGGTACATATTTTAAAGGCGTATATGCTCGATGAAAATCTGCCCATACGCAACTTTCTTCACAGTGTGCTGCACTGTGTCTTTAAACATTTTTATGTGAATACGCTGGTCGATCAGACAATGTGGGATCTGGCGTGTGATATTGCGGTGGAGAGCGCGATCAATGATCTGGAGCTGAGCTTTCTGAATATCACAAAGGCAAAAGAGCAAGTCCAGTTTTTCGATCTCTTTAAAAATAAAGTCAAAACCGTTTCGGCAGAAAAAATCTACAGATATTTTTTGGATGAAAAGCTTTCCGATCATTTGGTGGAAAAGCTGTCTTTGCTGTTCAAAGGAGACGACCATGTCCTGTGGTATCTCACGGAGACACAAAAGAAAAAGATGAACTTGTATGCCAGCCATGGTGAGGCTGTCAAACCGCTGTCAAACATGCTGCTGCTCTTGCAAGGCTGGGCGGATATTGCCCTGCGCATGCAGACCGAGCTGGAAGTGTTCATGTTGCAGGGAAAGGGTGCAGGACTGCTGACACAGAATTTGAGAGAGGTGAACCGGGAACGCTATGATTATTCAGAATTTCTCAAGAAGTTTGCAGTCAGGGCAGAGATGATGAAGCTCAACCCGGATGAATTTGATTATAATTTTTATACGTATGGTTTCGCGCTGTATGAGAACATGCCGTTAATAGAACCGCTAGAGTACAGGGAGGTGAAACGCATTCGTGAATTTGTGATTGCGATTGACACCTCCGGCTCGACATCGGGCAGCTTGGTGCAGACGTTTGTCCAGAAAACCTACAATATCCTCAAAAGTACGGAGAGCTTTTTTTCAAAGATTAATCTTCACATCATTCAGTGCGACGCAGAGATTCAGGAGGATGTGAAGATTACGACACAACAGGAGTTTGATGCGTACCTAAAGCAGATGCAGCTTCACGGTCTGGGAGGAACAGATTTTCGCCCGGTGTTTGCGTATGTCAATCATCTGGTGGAAAAGAAAGAATTTGACAATCTAAAAGGCTTGATTTATTTTACTGACGGATATGGAAGTTTTCCCCAGAAAATGCCGTCATATGACACTGCATTTGTGTTTGTGGAGGACGAACAGAACCCGAGCACGTCGAATAATTATGAAGTTCCGTCGTGGGCGATGAAATTGGTGCTCAGGAAAGAGGAGCTGTGACAGAAGCAAAGGGGAATGCAGGGAGAATAGAATTGATGTTCGACAAAAGGAGGAATCCAGATGGAACTTGCACAGGAGGAGAGAGCCGCGCAATTACAGCGGGCGGTCATCAACGGCACTGTTCAGGAGATCGTGGAGGTCTATGACGCGCTTGGATATGTGGAGATGTCCGCGCCGGCATTGGGGCTTGCCTGCCGTTTTCGCGGGTTGGAAGTGGTCAAAGTGTTGGTGGAAAAAGGTGCGACTTTTGATTTTCCTTCAACCGAAGAAATCGAGATCAAATATCACTGTCATATCGGTGAAAAACATGCGCAATATCGGGAGAATTACCGCACAAATTACGCGCTGTATTTCCTGAAATGTTATCGGGGCGGAGTGAAGGGAGCGCGCTGTCTGCAAGGAATGAAATTTTTCAAAAATCAAAAGCGGGACGATGGAATGCTGCTGCCGTTTCTCGCAGACAGTGCGCGCAGCGCAGTGCTCGATTATCTGCTCCTAAATCAAAAGAAACTGGCTTTTCAGCCGGAGGAGCTGCTTTTTTATGCGATTTTTGCAAGGGATGATTTTCTTTACGAGGAACTAAAAAAGCGCAGGATATGTCTTGCGCCAAAGCGCATTCACGCGATGACCGAGGGCACGCTGGCAGACGGATACTGGTTTGAGTTTGGCACGCTGACAGGAAAACTTGCGGACCGGGATTTTGTCGGCGTTATGCAGCGGCTGTCTACAGAGCTTGATGGAAAGCCATTTCGTTTTACGGAAAAAACGTTTGACAGTATACAGGATCGTTTTCATGATATCAGTATCTTTGAGTTTTTCCTCGAACATTTCAGGCGGGAAAAAATGCAGCCGGCGAAGATTATGCGCTGTGTGATCGACAGGAATCTGGTGGAAGCCATGCCGTTGATTGAGCGGGAGGGCTGGCTGGGTACGCCCAGAAAGCGGGAGGAGATGATCGCCTATGCGGCAGAGCAGGAACGGACGGAGCTGCTTGCGTGGCTGCTTGATTTCAAGAACCGCACCGCCGATTTTGCGGCAGAGCAGGAAAAGGCTGACAAAAAGCTGATGCGAAAGCTCAATGCTGCGCCGGACTCGGTTATGGCGTTAAGCCAGTTGTGGAGTTATAAAAAGACAGCGGATGGCACGATCACGATCACCAACTACAAAGGGAGCGCGACGGAGGTCACAGTGCCGGAAAAAATTGGGAAAAGTATTGTTACTGCCATTGGAAAAGGGACATTTACGGGCGAGGAAAATCAGTGCAGAAACAACGAGACGATGAATCGCGGTGCCACGAAAGAGCAGATCAGACAGCACAAGAAAATCACAAAGATCGTGCTGCCAGATACAATTCAATTGATTGGCGCAGGAGCCTTTCAATGTATGGAGGAATTGCGTGAGATCAACATTCCCGCAGGGGTGAGGGAGATCGGTGAAGCTGCATTTGCTGCGTGCGCTGCGTTGAGAACCCTCACGATTCCGCCAAACGTGAAGCGCATTGGCAAGAAAGCGTTTTTGGGCTGCGCTGCACTAGAAACGGTGTATATCAGCGAGGGTGTGGAGGAACTTGGAGCGAGGGTATTTGCCAAATGTTCGAAGTTGCGAAAGGTTTATATGCCCGCGTCGATTCAGTGCATTCGGGAGAAAGAGGAAAACAGTCTGGATCTTGAGCTATTTGCAGCGTGTCCAGATGTGACAGTCATCTGCCCGAAACAGAGTGTGGCGGAGTCATATTGCAGGGAAAAGGGAGTCCGGTATCAGTATTGTGGGGAGGAATAAAGATGGAACTTGCACAGGAGGAGAGGGCCGAACGGCTGCAATGGGCAGTGCTCAACTGTTCTATTGACGAGCTGGTAACTATATATGAGGAACTTGGCGATGTGGAGATGTCCGCGCCTGCGCTGGGGCTTGCCTGCCGCTTTCGCGGCGTAGATGTGGTGCGGGCGCTGGTCGAGAAGGGCGCGACTTTTGATTTTCCTTCCACGGGGGAAACCGAGGAAAAATACCGCTGTTATATCGGACAGAAATACGCAAATTACCGCACCAACTATTCGTTGTACCTGCTCAAACTATTCCGCGGAGGATTAAAGGGCGCCTGTAGTATGAAGGGCATGAAATTCACACAGAGCGCAAAGCGGGAAAAAGCAAAGCCGCTGCCGTTTCTGGCGGACGATGAGCGCATCGCAGTGCTTGCGTATCTTTACCAATATCGGGAAAAAATATCCTTTCAGCCGGAGGAGATGCTGTTCTACGCGATCTTTGCCATGGACACTGCTGTTTATGAGGCGCTGAAAAAATTAGATGTCACACTTGCCGAAATCCGCGTGCACACGATGACAGAAGGCGGTATGGCAGGCGACGGATACTGGTATGAGTTTGGCGCCCTGACCGGAAAACTCCCAGATGAGACATACATACAAGTCATGGACCAGCTTGCGTCAGAGCTTGGTCAAACACCATTTTATTTTACAGAGAAGATGTATGATATTACCAAGAAGCGGTTTGGCGATCTCAGCGTCTTTGCATATTTTCTGTCGCATTTCAGGCAGGACAAAATGAAGAAGTATCAGATAATACGCAGTCTGATCGACGAGAATACCTTGGAGGCGCTGCCTGTCATTGAGCAGATGGGCTGGCTGTCTGTGCCGAGAAAGCGCGATGAAATGATCGAGTATGCCATGAACCAGAAAAAGACAGAGGCGCTCGCGTGGCTGCTGGATTATAAAAACCGCACGGCGGATTTGGCAGCAGAGCAAAAAAAGGCTGAGCAAAAGCTGAGGCGGGAGCTCTTCCTGTCGCCTGCTTCCGTGGCGGCAATGCGAAAAATATGGCGCTATAAAAAGCGGGAGGATGGCACGCTGGTCATTTATGGCTATATGGGAGAGGCAAGCGATGTGACGGTGCCGGAGAAGATTGGCAAAGCCGTTGTCACAGAGATCAGCAAGCTGGCATTCAACGGATGCAATACCATAAAACAGGTAATCGTTCCCGGAACAGTCAAAAGTATCGGAAAACGCGCATTTTTTCATTGCAGTGCGCTGGAAAAAGTAACGCTTTGCGAGGGCGTAGAAGAAATCGGAACGCAGGCGTTTGGCGCCTGTGACAATTTAGTGGAGCTCAGAATACCGCAGTCTGTCGAGCGTTTGCTGACAGCGGAGGAGGAAACGGGGAAATGTAATCCTGCAAAGTGCGACACGTATTATAGCTGTAAAAACCGTTCCCACGAGATTTTCCCCAGAAATCCCAAGCTGACGATATACTGTCCGAAAGAGAGCAAAACAGAAGCGTTTTGTATCGAAAAGAAGTTTGCGTACAAGTACAGTGAGGCAGAAGAGGCAAAGGAGAATACGAAATGAAAATAAAACTGGATGTGAATGAGGACGCCAAGATCACTGCACTGGAAGAGGCGGTGCGAAGTGATACGCCAAGCGAAGTTTCAGCGCTGTATAAGAAGCTGGGAAATGTCCTCTTAACCGCCCATATTTTAGGGATTGCCTGTCGCTTCCGCGGTTTGGAAATGGTGAAGGTGCTAATCGAAAATGGTGCGACCTTCCGCTGCGACAGGGAGACAGTCCGATATAGGTCCTATGAGTTATTTGGATATACAGCGTATGATCTGGACTTTTTCCTCCTGTTTTTATTTAGCGAGATCAATAAAATTCACGAGCATCAGCTAAGAGTGTATCTGAGCACACTGAGGGACAGGGAGGGGCATCAGCTCGAGCCCATTTCAAAGGAACAGCTTATGGAGGTCATCATGTATCTTTGTGACAATGGCCAGAAGGCAGGATTTTGTCCGGGTGAGCTGTTGTGTCTGGCACTCTTTGCAGGGGAGGAGGAGATCGCTGCCGCATTAAAAGACAGAGGTATTTCTATCTCGGATAACAAGAAAAGAATGCTGACAGAGGGCCATGGGTGCACGGTATGGTATATTTACATTGATTGTATCAGAACGATGAATGACGAGCGCTTTTTGCAGGTTATGTCCGAGGTGGTTCATGATGTTGGTGAAGATAAAAAGCTGCATTTTACCAATGGAATGGAATATGCCTTGCAGGACCGGTTCTATCACCCGGAAATTTTTTCGTTTTTCATGGAACATTTTGATCATTCAAAGATGAAGAAAAAATATCTGCTTCAACGCTTGATTGCGGATGAAAATACCGAATGTCTCAAGCTTGCTGCAAATCAGGGTTGGCTCAAACGCCCACAGTTGCGCGATGAGATGATACAGTACGCCTCAGAGAATCACAAGACGGAATGTACAGCATTTTTGCTGGATTATAAAAACCGCACAGCGGACTTTGCTGCGGAGGCAGAGAGGGCAGAGCGAAAGATGAGCCGTGAGTTGAATGCCAACCCCAATTCCATGACCCAGCTCAAGAAAACGTGGGCTTTTCGAGAGAAGGAGGATGGAACACTGGTGATCACTGGATACAAGGGCAGCAGCACAGAGATTACGGTGCCAGAGATGATTGGAAAATACAGAGTAACAGAAATCGGAGCGCTTGCATTCGCGCCCTATGGTCCCCGCGTGAAGGAATCGGTGCGTGCGTTTCGACGGACCATCACAAAGATTATACTGCCCGCAGGCATTCGGGTGATCGGCGCCAGTGCGTTTCGAGACTTGCCAGCATTACAGGAGATTGTGCTCGCGGCGGGCGTGGAAGTGATAGGAGAGTATGCTTTCAGCGACTGTAATCAGTTGAAGGAGGTTGTCATTCCCGAGGGCGTGCGCATCGTGGGAGACGGGTTGTTCAGCAGCTGGCACCGAGCGGGGAAGGCGCTTGAACAGGTGGTGCTGCCAAGTACGCTTGATATATTCAAGGATGCCCAGTGTGCAGAAAACGCACCAGCGCTTTTTCTGGACTGTGACAATGTCACTGTGCGGATTCCGGCGCTCTTGCCGGCAAGAATTTACTGTGAAAAATTTGGTTTACATTATGAGTACAATGGAGGAGAACAATGAACATTAAGCAGGCAAAGGAAGATATCAAGAATGCGGTGTCCGCCTATCTGACGAAGGATCAGTTTGGAAATTATGTGATTCCTGTTGAGCGGCAGCGCCCTGTCTTTTTGATGGGCGCGCCGGGAATCGGCAAGACAGCGATTATGGAACAGATTGCGCAGGAGTTGCAGATTGGTCTGATCAGCTATTCTATGACGCATCATACGAGACAGTCGGCGCTGGGGCTTCCGTTTATTGTCAAGAAAAACTATGGCGGTGTGGAGTACAGCATCAGCGAGTACACGATGAGCGAGATCATCGCGTCAGTTTATGATCTGATGGAGGAGACCGGCTTGAAGGAGGGGATTTTGTTTCTGGACGAGATCAATTGTGTGTCGGAGACACTTGCACCCTCAATGCTGCAATTTTTACAGTACAAGACCTTTGGACGCCACTGTGTTCCGAGCGGCTGGATTGTCGTCACTGCGGGCAATCCGCCAGAGTATAACAATTCTGTGCGCGAGTTTGACATCGTGACTTGGGATCGTCTAAAGAGGATTGATGTAGAGCCAGACTATGAGGTCTGGAAGGAATACGCTTATAGCAAAGGCACGCATCCCGCGATCACGACGTATTTAGATGTAAAAAAGGACAATTTTTATAAGATCGAAACCACCGTGGACGGCAAAAGTTTTGTGACAGCCCGCGGCTGGAGTGACCTTTCCGATATGATAAAGCTGTATGAGCAAAAAGAGATTTTGATTACAGAGCAGCTTGTCATACAATATTTGCAGAATAAAAAAATCGCGAAGGGCTTTGCAGTGTACTATGATTTGTTTAAAAAATACAGGTCCGATTATCAGATTGACAAGATCATGGCAGGCAAGGCGGGCAAGGAGATTGTCAAGCGCGCAAAGGCGGCAAGGTTTGACGAGCGCTTGTCGCTGTTAGGATTGCTGATAGACGGTTTGGTCAGTGGTATCCGCGAAGCTTCCGCGCAGGAGGGGGCTGTCTTAGAGCTGGTGAACTGCCTGAAACTGATGCGGGCAGACTTTGTCGTGGAGAAGGACTTCACGGAGGTCGTCAGGCGGCGCACCGAGGCAGCGCAAAAGGAGATCGCTGTCGGCAAGAAGGCAGGAAATCTTTCCGCAGACCGCGAGTATGTGCTGAATCTCACGATTGCCGCACTGGACGCGCAGATCAAATTGATCGTCGAGAAGGCGCCGGCGGGCGCAGACGCCGCCTTCAAACTCCTGAAATCAGACTTTGACAAGCGCAAAAAAGCGCTGGCTAAGATGATTTCTCAGTTAGACGGGAATCTGACAAATGTGTTTCAATTCTGTGAGGAGGCATTTGAGGAGGGCAGCCAAGAACTTCTGATTTTGGTGACGGAGCTTACCATCAACACCTACTCGGCACATTTTATCAGTAAATATGGATGCGAGGCGTATTTCAGGCACAACAAGGATATGCTGTTCACGGAGCGGAAGAAGGATATTCTGGCAGAGATTGATTCGCTGATGAAATAA